>JANOTJ010000276.1:0-3477 GCA_031416295.1 Chloroflexota bacterium | reverse complement strand
CCGCCGATCCGCAGCTCGTCATCCGTCTCGGTGATCCCATCGAGCCCGGTGACGTTATGGAGATCCACCAGCAGGGGTGGCTGGGCGAGCCGGAGCTTCAGGAGGGGGATGAGGCTGTAGCCGCCACCGAGGAGTTTTGCTTCCCCTTCGCGTTCCACAAGGATCCGCAGGATCTCGTCGAGATCCCTGGGACGCACGTAGTCGAACTTCGCCGGGATCATCGGGCTGCGTTCCTCCTCCCCGACGACGCGGGGACTGGTCGGCCCGTCCGAGCCCGGACGGGCACAGAACTGCGCTGGTGACGGCTGACCGCCGGGGCCCTGGCAGCGTCCCTCGAATGCCAGTCCAAGACCGTGGTCGGAAGGATTGTCAGTGAGTATCGGCCCGGGTCGTTGTCACGTCAACGCGCCGGAGCGAACGGCAACATATCGATTCTGCCTGCCAGTCGACCGGCCCTGCTCCCCAGGCCCCGATGGCCGCCGCCGAAGCCGGAGCGGCCGGAGCCCCGAAGGTCGTTCAGCGCTCGACTGACGTCGACGAAGCCTCAGGACAGGACACCTGGAACGGGAACCTCGGGCTCTCGAACCGGGCGATGGCATCAGCGAGCCGGAACGTCGTCGCGCCCGAACCGCGCACGTCAAGCATCACCAGATCCGTTCCATCCACGCGCCGGAGCAGATCGAGCGCGCCGTCGCGACGAGCCGCGGACCCGATCGTGCTACCGCTCACGGTCAGTCGCCAGTGCGCATCGCCGGGATCCGTGTGGGCACGGTCGTCGTGCACCATGGCCACGATCGCGCCTTCCGGCACGGGGATGGACGTCGGGATGACGTCCTCCGCCAGGTCCGGCAGCCGCTGGACGAGGGCTTCGCGCGGTCGCCGGCACGAGTGACAACGCTCGGCGAGCGGGCCGTTGGTCGACAGGCACGTCGCGCAATACCAGATCCCGGGTGCCCAGATCGGGCGTTCCGCTCCGCGCGCCCGGTTGATCCTGAGCCGGATCGCCCGAAGCGCCCCGACGATGAACAGCAACGCTGCCCAGGCGATGAGCAGCCCCCCGCCGTACATGAGCATCCAGATCAAGAACCGATCGACTGGGCCGTCTGCCATGCGCGCATCCTAGCGGGGGCCACTTCCCGGCGCCCAGGACGCGATCCCGATGGGCAGCGCTCTCTGCCCTCGGAGGCCGACCGAACCATCGTCGGCGACCTCGATGACCGTGTCGAGCGCATCGCGGAACCGGATGTCCGCGGCACTCCCCTCCTCCACCCAGAGCTGGCGCCGCAGGAACCCCTCCAACTGCTCGCGGGAATCGAAGCGGCGTGGCTCGCGGGTGATCCGCAGGACCTCCACGTCACGGCCCATGGCGCGCAGCAACTCCACGAACTCCGGGAACGCCGGCAGCGAGACCCGATCCTCGCCCCAGACCGATGGCCAGCACACATCCGCGATCGACGAGGGCTGCCGGTCCATGAGCATCGCCATGCAGCGGCGCCGCGTGGCGCCTTCCATGGCGGCGACGAAGGGACCGATCGATTCGATGTCGTAGCCGACATGCGCGATGAGTGACACGTCGGCGCCATACCGGGCAAGCTCGATATGGGCGGGTGGCCAGCGCGACTCGATGGTCTGCACGTTGGTGATGCCGTGGGCCACGGCGATGTCGTGCAGACCGCCGAGCATGCCCGACGATGGATCGACGGCCATGACCCGCCCGCCTGATGACGCCAGCGCACGGGCGATGGGCAGGGCGTACCGACCCGCGCCCGCCCCAATGTCCAGCCACGTCTCGCCGGCTCGGATGTTGGCCAGCAGCGCGTCGAGCGCCGGCTCATCGGTCCGTGCCGGGTCGGCTCGGAACAGGCCGGTGACCGGGGCGTAGAAGTCGGCGCCGTCGGGGACCTCGCGAAAGCGCTCCACCTGCTCCCGGTTGGCCCGGACACGCGCGGCCCAGGCCTGCGTCAGGAGTCGGACGTGATCCGCGCGCGTATCGATGTCGGGATTGCCGTCGGCGGCCGCGGCCGCGCTGATGGGCACCTCGCGCACGAGCTCGGGGTGCGCGGCGATGACCGGACCCAGGCCACGGTCGCCGTCCGCGGCCTCGACCAGCGCGAAGGCGGCGTGCCCGAGCAGCACCGGATTGCGGCCGCGATCGTCGGGATAGACCGGGACGGCGATAGGCCGCTCCCCGTCGACGTCGGCGTCCAGCAGCGCCCGGATCGCCTCCACCGACACCCGCGGCTGGTCGCCGAGCACGATGAGGGCCGCCTCGGCGTCGTCGGGGAGTGCCGCCATGCCGATCCGCAGCGAGCTCGACAGGCCGGCTGTCGGGTCCGGGTTCACGACCCTGACCTCGCTCCGCCACGCGATGGCGGCCTGGAGCTCGCGGGCGTCATCGCCAAGAACGACGACCACCCGCGCGACGCCGGCCGCGGCGAGCCGATCCAGCACATGTTGGAGCACCGGCCGCCCCTCGATCGCCGCCAGCAGCTTCCGACCACCGAATCGCGACCCGGCACCGGCGGCGAGCACGACCGCCATGATCCGGTCCGTCACGATCGTTCAGTCACCCGAGCCCCCGTTCCTTCATGGGCACGCCTGTACCGCCGTAGCGCTGGGCGACGATCTCGGCGAGGATTGCCAGGGCGGTCTCGGACGGCGCACGGCCGCCCAGGTCCAGGCCCACCGGGCCGCGCAGCCGCGCCAACTCCTCCGGCGTCACGCCGGCCTCCAGGAGCCGTTCGCGTCGATCGCCCTGGGTCTTGCGCGACCCGACGGCACCGACGTAGCGGCAGCCGCGCCGCAGTGCCTCCACGATCGCCGGCTCATCGAACTTCACGTCGTGGGTCAGTACGGCGACGGCGTCGTTCGGCCCGAGGCCGATCTCGTCTGCGACCTCGTCCGGCCAGCCGACGACAAGGCGATCGACGTCAGGGAAGCGTTCCGGCGTCGCGAACGACGCGCGGCCATCGATGACGACGGTCTCGAAGCCGAGCTCCTTCGCGAGGCGCACGAGCGACCGGGCGACCTCGACCGCGCCGACGACCACGAGCCGCGGCCGGACCGGGAAGACCTCGACGAACAGGGAGCGGCCGCCGATCTCCACGGTCCGTGACAGGCCACGGGCCAGCGCGTCTCGGGCGGCCGCGATCAGCGGTGCAGCCAGGGCGGCGTCGCCGAGCGTGCCGTCGAGGCGCCCGTCGTCGTGGACGACGAGCGCGGGTTCCGGCGGCGCGCCGACGCCCGGCGTGTGCTGGCCGAACGCGGCCGGTGGCGAGTCCCCGGGGAGTGGCGTGACCACCGCCGCACCATGTCCGCCCGCGCCCATGGACGCCGCGGCTGCCGCGACCGCTCGCACCGGCACCGCCGGTTCCACCAGGACGTCGATCGTGCCGCCACAGGCGAGGCCGACGTCCCAGGCCTGCTCGTCGCTGATCCCGTAACGGATGACCCGGGCGTTGCCGGTCGCGCGGGCGC
>JANOTJ010000275.1:0-4310 GCA_031416295.1 Chloroflexota bacterium | reverse complement strand
TCGAAGTCGTTCGCAGTGGCAAGGACGTCTTCCGAGAGCATGGCCGGCACGTCGACGGGTCCGGCGAGCGAGCCCCGTCGTTCGGCCGCAGGGTAACGTCGCGGCGCTGTGCCGCCTATCCCCACGGGGTTGGCCCCCAAGTCGCCCTCAGCCTCTCGGCGGGGCGTGTGGGCCGCTGTCGGCGGCGACACGCGAACGTGGCAGGCCCTAGCGGCGGCGAGCCCGTGGGGATCGGAAACCCGGATTCGATCATGCTGCGAGGCCGTGGTACTCGTGGATGAGTCCGCCGAGCAGGTCCCGGCGGCGAACATCGCGCGGGCTGACCCGGATCGGCTCTGCGGCCGCTGCGAGCGGTGGAGTGAGGCCGAGGGCGCGATGGGGCCGCCCGCGGTGGTAGTGCTCGGCGTAGGTCCGGAGGGTTCGATCGAGATGACGCCGCCCCTGGATGAGCGTCCAGTCGAGGCACTCGGCCCGCATCGTCTCGATCACCCGTTCCGCGTAGGCGTTGTCGTGGGCCTTCACCTGCCGGCAATAGCGACGGGTCGTCGCGATTTCGAGTCGTCCACCCGTTCCATCCCCTGAGGGGACGGGAGTTCGAGCTCCTCGGGTACTCCCACAGCTGGGGCGACCACCGGGTGTTCTTCCGCGAGCCCGGCCAAGATCGCGTCCGCTCGTTGCCGGCGAGCTGGACCGACGTTGAGGGGGAGGACTCGTTCTTGGTGCTCGCCGCCGGCAGGACTTGCTTCCGGGCCCAGGACCTGCTCGTCCTGGCCAGCATGCTCGTCGAGCTAACGGAACGGAGGCGTCAATGAGATTATGCCGGTATCGTCAACGTCATTATGCCGAGCTCCGCGTGGCCATCGACCCATGTCGAGGCATCGTCACGAGCACGATGCGAGCGTTGGAACTGCCGACTGCTCCATCAAGCCAGGTTGACGTCCCGTCTGGATACGGCATAATGTACCTAACTTACATTCAGGAGGTCTCACGTGGACGCCGCCGACGACAAGACCGCCGCCCTCCGTCGCCAGCATGCCCTCAACCCGCGCCCAGCGACGGTCACCGACGCCGCCTTCCGCTCGGGCAACGCCTTCTTCGATCGGGCCGATCTGGTCCAGGTCAAGTACGAGATGCTGCGCCGGGTCCGCGAGGAGGGCCAGCCGGTGACGCGCACGGCGGCCGCCTTTGGCTTCTCCCGGCCGTCCTTCTATGCGGCCCAGGTGGTCTTCGAGGCGGCCGGTCTGCCGGGTCTTGTGCCCCAGCGGCCCGGACCGCGGCGGGCCCACAAGCTCTCCGAGGCGGTCGTCGATACCCTCGAGGCCAGCCTCGCCGCGGACCCCGCCTTGAACTCGGCCGGCCTCGCCCGACTGGTGCAGGAGCGGTTCGGGATCACGGTCCATCGCCGCAGCGTCGAGCGGGCGCTGGCGCGCCGAAAAAAGGGGCTCCGCGCGACGTCATGAACGTGACCGCGTCGCCCCTCGAGCTGGAGCGGACCTACGAGGCACTCCGTGCGCAGGCCGTCGGAGAGCTCCCCGCCGTCACCCCGCGCGGTCTGGCCCTGCTGCGCCACGCCGGGCTGGTGGCGTGGATGACGGCCTGCCCGCCCCTCGCGCCAGCCTCGACGCTCGAACGGCCCGCCGGCGGCAATCCGGGGACGCCGCACGTCGAGCTCGGCGGAGAGCTGGTGCGCCTGCTGACCGAGATGGCCCTGGGCAGCCGAAGGAGATGGCACACGTGAATCTCGACCAGCACCAGAAGATCACGGCCGGCCACCTGGCGCGACTGGCCTACCTGTACGTGCGCCAGAGCACGCTCCGCCAGGTCCTCGAGAATACCGAAAGCACGAAGCGCCAGTACGCGCTGCGCGAACGCGCCGTCGCCCTGGGCTGGCCGTCCGACCGGGTCGTCGTCATCGACCGCGATCAGGGGCGCTCGGGTGCCGACAGCGATCGCGAGGGGTTCCAGCAGCTCGTCGCCGCGGTCGGGCTGGGCGAGGTCGGGGTGGTGCTCGGCCTGGAGGTCAGCCGCCTCGCCCGCAGCTCGGTCGACTGGCACCGGCTGCTCGAGATCTGCGCCCTCAGCGACACCCTCATCTGTGACGAGGACGGGCTCTATGACCCGGCTCACTTCAACGACCGCCTGCTGCTGGGCTTGAAGGGCACGATGAGCGAGGCCGAGCTGCACGTCCTGCAGGCACGCCTGCTGGGCGGCCAGCGGGCCAAGGCCAGCCGTGGCGAGTTGGAGATGCGCCTGCCGATCGGACTCGTCAGCGACCCTGCAGGCAAGGTCGTGCTGGACCCCGACGCGGGCGTGCAGGCCGCCGTGCGCACGTTCTTTGCGACCTTCCGGCGCACCGGCTCGGCCAGTGCAACCGTGCGCAGCTTCCGCGAGCGGGGGCTGCTCTTCCCTCGGCGCCTCAATACCGGCCCCCACGCGGGCGAGCTCGCCTGGGGCGCGTTGCACCACAGCCGGGCCCTGCGCGCGCTCAAGAACCCGCGCTACACGGGCGCCTTCGTCTACGGCCGCAGCCGGGGTCGCAGGACGGCCGGCGGCCGCGAGGCGCGCAAGCCGCTGCCCCGCGAGCAGTGGCACACCCTGCTCCTCGACGCGCACCCGGGCTACATCAGCTGGGCGGACTACGAGGCCAACCTGCAGCGGCTCCACGAGAATGCCCAGGCCAACGGCGCCGAGCGGCGCGCGAGCCCGCCGCGGGAGGGACCGGCGTTGCTCCAGGGCCTCGTCGTCTGCGGTCGCTGCGGCGAACGGATGACCGTGCGCTACTACAGCCGCCATGGCGAGCTGCTGCCCGAATACGTCTGCCAGAAGCGGGGCATCGAGCACGCCCAGCCGCCGTGTCAGCGGGTGCTGGGGGGCGACCTCGATCGTGCCATCGGCGACTTGCTGGTGGAGACCGTCAGCCCGCTCGCGCTGGAGGTGGCGCTGGCCGTCCAGGCGGAGCTCGAGGCCCGCGCCGACGAAGCCGACCGGCTGCGCCGCCAGCACGTCGAACGGGCCCGCTACGAGGCCGAGCTGGCCCAGCGCCGCTACCTCCGGGTCGACCCCGACAACCGCCTCGTGGCCGACTCCCTCGAAGCGGACTGGAACCACAAGCTGCGGGCGCTGACGGCCGCCCAGGAGGACTACGAGCGCCAGCGGCAGACCGACGGCCCGATCCTCGACCGGGAGCAGCGAGCGCGGGTCCTCGCCCTGGCCACCGACTTCCCGAGGCTCTGGCGTGACCCTGCCACTCCCCAACGCGAACGCAAGCGCATGGTCCGCCTGCTCCTCGACGACGTCACCCTGCTGCGGACCGACGAGATCGTTGCCCAGGTGCGCTTCCGCGGCGGCGCCACCCGCAGTCTCCACCTACCGCTGCCGCTCAGCGGCTGGCAGCTGCACAAGACCGACCCCGTCGTGATCGCCGAGATCGACCGCCTGCTCGACGACCATACCGACGGCGAGGTGGTCGAGATCCTCAACGCACGAGGCCTGCGTCCTGGCGTCGCCGACCGGTTCACTCCGCGTATCCTGTACATGCTACGTCGCACCTACGGCCAGGAGGACCGCTTCGCCCGCCTCCGCCGGCGCGGCCTGCTGACCCTTGAGGAGATGGCCGCCCAGCTCGGCGTCGACACCTGCACGGTCAAGGTCTGGCAGCGGGCCGGGCTGCTCCCTTCCGAGCTCTACAACGCCAAGGGCCAGCGGCTCTACGAACCGCCCGGACCCGACGCCCCCCTCAAGCACAAGCACAAGTTCCGCCGACACCGAGCCGCCAAAGTCCTCACCGATGTCGTGCATGAGGTGCAGTCAGTTGCGTAAGCCTTGGCCTGCGGGCTGCTCGCGCCGATCCACCCGATGGCCGCCTCGTCGAGGGCCCGCCCGACCTGGGTGAAGCCGCGCTTGCCGGCGAGCTGCTCGGCGAGGGTCGGTGGCCGGTGCGGGTCCTTGATGAAGATCCCGTGGCGATCGGAGTAGATGGCCAGCGGTCGGCCATACGTCGCGATCGTCCGCCGGAAGACCTCGAGATAGCCGGCTGCATCCTCGGCAGCGCGGAAGGTGGCCGCGGTGACGATCCCGGTGGCGTCGTCGATCGCTCCGATCAGGGTCAGCATCGGCCCGCGGCCCTCCAGCCAGTCGTGGCGACTGCCATCGGTTTGGAGGAGCATCCCGGCCCGCGCCATCCGCTCGCGCCGGCTGCGGTGGCGAGGCGATCGACGGGTCCGCGGCAGGCCCTGCCCGGCCTCGGTCAGGATCCGCCGGATGGTCCTCGGACACACCGCCAGATCGGCATGGCCCTCCTCGGCCAGGGT
>JANOTJ010000274.1:0-3820 GCA_031416295.1 Chloroflexota bacterium | reverse complement strand
CGCCCGGTGAGCAGCCAGCGCGAACTGGTCGATGCGCTCGTCGAGCAGGGCTTCGACGTCACCCAGGCCACGGTCAGTCGCGACGTCACCGAGCTCGGCCTGCTCAAGGCGGCCGGTGGCGCCGGACACGTCTATGTCGCTCCCGAAGACATCCCGACCCAAGCCTCGGCGCGGTCCGACGAGCGGCTGCGGCGGATCCTCCTCGATGTCCCGGTCAGCGTCGGGCGCAGCGGACTGACCCTCGTCCTCGTCGGAACGCCAGGCACGGCGAGCGTTGTCGCCCAGGCCATCGATGAATCCACGCTGCACGAGCAGGAAGGCACGCTCGCGGGCGACAATACGCTCCTCGTCCTGTTCGCCGACGAACCCCGACTCGAGCGCTGGCTCGATCGGTTCCGTGCCCTTCAGCGCTCCGTCGCCGCCACCGCCCGAACCGCCAACTGACGCGGTCTTCTACCTGACCCGGAGGTCGCAAGTACCCGCATGAACAAGGTCGTCCTCGCCTACTCAGGCGGACTCGATACCTCGGTTGCAGTCGCCTGGCTCAAGGAGCAGCACGACGTCGAGGTCATCACCCTCACCGTCGATCTCGGCGGCGGCTCGTTGCGCGACGGCGTCGAGCGCCGGGCGTTGACCGCCGGGGCATCACGCGCCTACGTCGTCGATGCGCGCGAACGGTTCGTCACCGACTTCGTCTGGCCGCACCTCCAGGCGAACGCCATGTACCAGGGCGCCTATCCTCTGGCCACGGCCCTCGCCCGGCCGCTCATCGCGCAGCTCCTCGTCGAGGTCGCCAAGCGCGAGGGCGCCGACGCCGTCGCCCACGGTTGCACCGGCAAGGGCAACGACCAGGTCCGCTTCGATGTCGCGACCCATGCCCTGGATCCGGGGCTGGAGGTCATCGCCCCGATGCGCGTCGGCATGGGCCTGACCCGCGACCAGGAGATCGACTACGCCAACGAGCGCAACATCGAGATCCCGATCACCAAGGCGTCCCCATACTCCATCGACGTCAACCTGTGGGGCCGCTCGTGCGAGACGGGCGTGCTGGAGGATCCGTGGGTCACCCCGCCGCCGGACGCCTATGAGTGGACGGTCGCGCCGTCCGACGCGCCCGCGCCGGTCGAGATCGTCATCGCCTTCGAGGGCGGCATCCCGGTCGCCCTGGACGGCGAGCGGCTCGCGCCGGTCGACCTCGTCGAGCGGCTGCACACGCTCGGTGGCGCGCACGGCGTCGGGCGGATCGACCACGTGGAGGATCGCCTCGTCGGCATCAAGAGCCGCGAGATCTACGAGGCGCCGGCGGCGACCATCCTGCACACGGCGCACAAGGCCCTGGAGGGGCTGACCCTGTCGCGCGACACCCTGCGCTTCAACCACTTCGTGGCCGACGAGCTGGCCCGCCTCATCTACGACGGCCTGTGGTTCAGCGCCCTGTCGCGTGACCTGCGCGCGTATGTCGCGTCGTCGCAGCGCGTGGTCAGCGGCGATGTCCGGATCCGCCTGGATCACGGCCAGGCCGTGCTCGTCGGGCGCCGCTCCCCGTTGTCGCTGTACGACAAGAGCCTCGCCACGTACGACGAGGGCGATGCCTTCGACCACGCGTCGGCCGTCGGATTCATCGAGATCTTCGGCCTGCCGCTGCGCGTCGAGGCCGCTCGCCATGGCGCCGTCGGCAAGCACCACGGCGCCGCCTGGACCTGGACCGATCCGCTCCTCGCCGAGCTACCGACGACCGTCACCGATCCGGAGACGGCGGCGGTCTGACGCGACGTCCGGGTGTGATCGATCTCGCGTACCGGCTGTTGGCTGCATCCGAAGATCGTCACTCCGGTCGGAATCCGACTGCGGGAAGCGACAGAAGGCCGGGTGGAGCGTCTCACGAAAGGCAGTACGGGTCACCAGATCGTTGGACAGTGCGCGTTCGCAGCCGCGTCAGAATATGGCGTGCCATCCCGTGTGGGAGTCGAGCTTGCCAGCCACGAGCTCCGGTCCGACGGCTCGAAGAGCGTCAGCCCACCGCGAGAGCACGGCCATCGACTCTTGACGTCCAAGCGCCTGCTTGGGCATCGCAACGGCCATCTCACCGCCTTCAATCGGAGGGGGCAAGTCGTCGGCACTAAGGACCTCCACCTCGCCGTCCGGGCGGGTGCGCTGCAGCTCGCAAGCGTTCCATGAAGTGTCCGGGGCGTACTCCAGGTACACCGCGTAGTGACGGCCCGCGTACTCTAGCTCGCAACCCCGGAAATGGACCACGACGTTCCCGACTAGAAAGCCGAGGTCACGCTCGAGGAAGGCGAATTTCTCGGTAACGGCCACAAACCACCATCCAACCTCCGGGTCCCTCTGAGCTTCGCGCAAGCCGTCTTGTCCGCGCTGGTCAGGGCGTTGCCCGCCGAGTCATATGTCGCGATGAGCGGCTTGTTGCCCGTGTCGGGGCCGTTGGTCACCTCGCTCGAGGTCAGGCGGCCAAGGGCGTCGTACGTGTTGGTCAGCTCGCGCGCAACAGTAGAACCTGGCCGTCTTTAAGAGCCAGCGTGGCTGCCGGCGCGCTCTCCCGTTGGGCAGTCCTGATGACGGCGGTTTGGACGGCTACCAGCCCGTCGGGAGAATCCGCCGGATGCCGCGAAGTTCGATACTGACCAGGCGACCTTCCTGGTCGATGTCGATGGTAATGTCCCCACCGAGCTCTGGGCAATCGGGGTTGCATGCTTGCAGGCGCGACCCAGCCACCTCATCCGAAGCAAATCGAATTAGCGCTGCGTCGGCTGCGTCGTCGATGATGAGTTCAACGCTCCTTCGGCGTCGTCCGTCCACGCTCGCTCCTCACTATCTACAGGGATACATACCCGCCCTGAACCGCTTGTTGACTACGCCAGACCACTTCGTGTCGTAAAGAATGGTCTTGATCACCTGTGTGCCTGGGTTCTGAGCGACCCCGAACCCAGCCCCGCTAGCGAGTTGAAGCACGTGCACCACGCTGTTGTTGAGCGGGTCGAAGTAGCATACGCCGCGTTGGAAAGCCTTCTCCACCATTGACCTGGAGATGCCGTACTGGGCCATGCGATCAAACGCATGTTTGGTATACCGGACTGCCACCGCCGGTGCTTGCTTTCTTCATGACCTTTGGGGCGCTCTTGAAGATCTTCGGGATTACCTTGATCGCTACCTCTACGACGATGACTACAACCACCCACCAGAATTTCCCATCCGGATCGATCTTCGTGATCGGCGAGTTCGCGACGTACGCGTAGAGGTTGGTCTCAAGGGCACTCGGATCCGGCTGGAGGAAGCGGCCGAACTCGGGGTGGTAGTGGCGGGCGTGCATGTACAGGAGGCCGGCTGACGCGAAGTCGTCCCACTGGACGTCGTAGCGTCCGACGTACAGATAGCGGAAGCCGAGGTTGCCGAAGCCGTTGACGGTCGTGACCGTGGGCGTGCCCCAGGTGCTGTAGGTCACCCAGTTGGCCGGGGTGAGGACGCCGGTCGTGGGATGGATCTCGGCGAGGCCGATGGCGTCGCCGTGGCCGTTGTAGGTGACGAGGTAGGTCTCGTCGGCATAGGCGCTGGGCGTGGTGGTGAGGGTGACCTTGACGATCGCGCCGGCCTCGTCGGTGGTGAACGTGCGGGTGATGGTGGTCGCCCCGGTCACGCTCACTTGAGTGTTGACATGGCGCATGCGCGATGCAAGCATCACGCATCATGTTGCGACGAACGACCCTGACCGCCGACGAGGACACCCTGGCGACGCTCCAGGCGGAGGCGGATCGGCGCGGGACGTCGCTGGCTTCGATCCTGCGGGAGGCGGCCCAGGACAAGG
>JANOTJ010000273.1:0-14894 GCA_031416295.1 Chloroflexota bacterium | reverse complement strand
ACGCTTCGGCTCCGCGACGAGCGCGACGCCGAGTGGTACCGCGAGCTGGTCGGAGAACGTGGGGAGGACACCCCGACGCTCGAGGAGTCGACGGTGCGCCTCGCACGATTCCGGGATCTGACGACAGAGATCGGCATCGGTGCTCTCGCGATCTGTCGTCGCGCGGAGGGCGACGCGATCGGCTACTGCGCGCTGGTCGTCGGGCGTGGCAGCTTGGACGAACCGGAGATCGCCTTCGAGTTGCTCAAGCGGTTCCACGGGCACGGCTATGCGACGGAAGCGGCACGAGCCCTCGTGGAGGCCGCTGCCGCGACAGGTCGACGCCGTCTGTGGTCGACGGTCGGGGCATGGAACACGCCGTCGTTCCGGGTGCTCGAGAAGGTCGGGTTCCGCCGGGATCACAGCGTCGCTGATGATCGTGGCGAAGTCGTCTACTTGGTCCGCGACCTGTAGACCTTGCCGACCCCGCTTGCACCGGGCTACCATTGACCTCCCGATGACGATCGCCCCGAACGACTTCAGCCACCTCCACGTCCACTCCGAGTTCAGCCTGCTGGATGGCCTCGGCCGGATCACCGAACTCGTCGATGCGGCCGCTGCGGCGGGCATGGATTCGATGGCCATCACGGACCATGGCGCGCTGTACGGGGCGGTCGCCTTCTACCAGGCGGCGAAGACCAGGGGCATCAAGCCGATCATCGGCGTGGAGACCTACGTCGCGCCGCGCTCGATGACCTCCAAGGAAGGAAAGGCGGACAGTCAGCCTTTCCACCTGATCCTGCTGGCCAGGGACTTCCGGGGCTACCAGAACCTGTGCCGGCTGGTCACCGACGCCCACATCGACGGCTATTACTACAAGCCGCGCATCGATCTCGACCATCTCGCGCAGTACAGCGAGGGGCTGATCGGCCTGTCCGCGTGTCTCGGCGGCGAGGTCGCCAAGGCGCTCGAGGTCGAGGATTGGGACCTCGCCCGGGCGGCGGCCGGTCGCTATGGCGAGATCTTCGGCAAGGACGGCTTCTTCCTGGAGCTCCAGGATCACGGCCTGCCCGAGCAGGCGCGGCTCAACAGCCAGCTCCTGCGCCTGGCCCCCGAGGTCGGGCTGCCCCTCGTCGTGACCAACGACCTGCACTACGTCCGCCAGGAGCAGGCCGAGGCCCACGATGTCCTGCTGTGTGTCGGAACCGGCAACAACCTGGATACACCGGGCCGCCTGAAGTTCGCCACGCACGAGTTCTTCGTCAAGACCGCGGCCCAGATGTCGGCCCTGTTCCCGGATCAGCGCGAGGCACTGCTGAACACGCGCCGGATCGCCGAGATGACCGATATCGCGATGCCCCTCGGGCAGCTCCGGATCCCGCACTTCCCGGTACCCGAGGGCCACACCACGGAGAGCTGGCTGCGCGAGGAATGCCAGCGCGGCCTGGAGCGCCGCTACGGCACCGTCACGCCGGTCCTCCAGACGCGCCTCGACTATGAGCTCGGGGTGATCCTCAAGATGGGCTATGCCGGCTACTTCCTGATCGTGGCCGACTTCATCGCCTTCGCCCGCAGCCAGGGCATCCAGACCACGTGCCGCGGCAGTGCGCCGGGGAGCATCGTCACCTACACCCTGGGCATCACCCCGGTGGACCCGATCCACTATGAGCTGCCGTTCGAGCGCTTCCTCAACCCGGATCGGGTGACGATGCCCGACATCGATGTCGACTTCGAGGACGGCCGGCGCGATGAGGTCATCGCCTACGTCGGGCGCAAGTACGGCCAGGACCACGTCGCCCAGATCATCACCTTTGGCACGATGCTCGCGCGCGCGGCCATCCGGGACGTCGGGCGCGTGCTCGGCCACAGCTACGGCGAGGTGGACCGGATCGCCAAGGCCATCCCCAATCAGCTTGGCATCAGGCTCGACGAGGCGCTCGAGATCGCGCCCGCCCTGCGCGAGCAGGTCGATGCCGACCCGTCGGTCAAGCGGATCATCGATTTCGCCCGGCACCTGGAAGGCGTTGCCCGCAACGCCAGCACCCACGCCGCCGGCGTCGTCATCTCGCGCGAGCCGCTGACCGAGCTGATGCCCCTCCAGAAGGCCACCAACTCCGATTCCCTCATGACCCAGTACGAGATGCACGCCATCGAGGCCCTGGGCCTGCTCAAGTTCGACTTCCTGGGCCTGTCCAACCTGACCATCCTCCGGCAGGCGGTGGATCTTGTGAAGGCGAACCGCCAGGTCGCGATCGACCTCGATACGATCCCGCTCGACGACGGCAAGACCTTCGAGCTGCTGGCCAGTGGCGAGACGACCGGCATCTTCCAGCTCGAGTCGGCGGGCATGCGCCGCTACATCCGGGAGCTCCGGCCCACGTCGGTGTACGACCTCGCGGCCATGGTCGCGCTGTACCGCCCAGGCCCGATGGACAACATCCCGGCCTACATCCGGCGCAAGCACGGCCAGGAACCGGTCACGTATCTCCACCCGCTCCTGGAGCCGTATCTCGAGAAGACGTACGGGATCTTCGTCTACCAGGAGGACATCATGTCCGCCGCGGTTGCCCTCGGCGGGTTCACCGGTCCCGAGGCGGACACCCTGGGCTACGCGATCCGCAAGAAGAAATCGAGCGTCCTGCGCGCTCAGAAGGCGAAGTTCGTGACCCAGGCGGCGGACCGCGGCGTCGAGCCGCAGGTCATCGATGCCGTGTTCAAGGCCTTCGAGCCCTTCGAGCGCTATGGCTTCAACAAGGCCCACGCCACGTGCTACGGCCTGATCGCGTACCAGACCGCGTACCTCAAGGCCAATCACACGGTCGAGTACATGACCGCCGTGCTGACCGCGTTCCGGGCGAACGAGGAGAAGGTCGCCGCGGCTGTCGCCGAGTGCCGCCGGATGGGTATCGAGGTGCTCCCGCCGGACGTCCGCCACAGCCACCTGGAGTTCACCGTCGAGGGCGACGCGATCCGCTTCGGACTGCTGGCCGTGAAGAACGTCGGCCAGGGCGCCATCGAATCGATCATCGCGGCCCGCGATGAGGGGGGTGCGTTCCGATCACTGACCGACTTCTGCACCCGGATCGACCTGCGCCTCTCCAACCGCAAGGTCCTCGAAGCCCTGATCAAGGTCGGGGCGCTCCAGGCCTTCGGGCATCCGGCGCAGCTGCTCCTCGGCCTGGATGACGGCATCGCCGGCGCACAGGCTACCCAGCGCGACCGGATCACCGGCCAGACCTCGCTCTTCGACCTTGGGGCGGCCGAGGCGTCGGTCCTCGAGCGGCCGCTGCCGCCGGCCAGCGAGGTTCCCGTCCGCGAACGTCTGCGCTGGGAGAAGGAGCTGCTCGGGCTGTACCTGTCGGAGCACCCGATGGGCGAGGTGGCGGAGCAGGTCGGGCGCTACGTCAACGCCTACTCGGGCGACCTCAAGGACGAGGCGCTCGATGGCCAGCGGGTCGTCGTCGGCGGCATCGTCACCGGCCTGCGCACGGTCGTCACCAAGCGCCAGGAGTCGATGGCCATCGTGACCATCGAGGACCTTCAGGGCTCCATCGAGGTCGTCGTCTTCCCCCGACTGTACGAAACGACGCGGGCGACCTGGCGCGATGGCGCCATCCTGCTCATCGCCGGGCGGGTGGATCACAAGGGCGAGGAGGTCTCCCTCCTGGCCGACCTCGCGGCGGATTGGGACGAGGTGGAGCTCAAGGGCCCGGAGGCATTCGCCCGGGACGTGGCCGCGGGCGATCGCAGCAACGGTCGGGGCGGGGCCGGCGCTCGACGCCAGCCGGTCGCCGTGGGGCCTGGGCCGACGGCGCCGAACCGCGTGCCCGTGCTGCCGATGCCGGGTGGCGCGGTTTCGCCGGGTGGCGGGGTTTCGCCGGGTGGCGGTCTGCCGCCGGATGCGCTGCCCAGGGTCAGCCCGTCCGAGCCCGTGCCCACCTACCTTGAGGCACCAGGATCCGCGGCCGTGGTCGATGTCGACGACGATGAGGAGCCGGCGGTCCCGGATGAGGCGCGTGCCAGGATCGTGGCCGATGCCACGGCCGATTCACCGGTCGCGGCAGGGCCTGACAGCGTGCTGCACGTCCGCTTCGAGCGGGCCGCTGCCGCCGATCGACTGGTCGGCGCGATGGAGCAATTCAAGGTGCTCATGCGCGACCGTCCGGGGTCCACTCGCGTGGTCATCCACGTGCCCACACCGGGCGGGGGAGCGGCCCTGCCCATGGAGCTGCGGCGGGGCGTCGCCTACGACGCGGAACTGCTGGCCGAGGTCCGGCGCCGTCTGGGCGACGGGCTCGTGGACCTGCGCCTGGCCAGCGCCTGAGGCCGTCTGCGCCACCCACTCGCCGCGCCACCCACTCGCCGCGCCACCCACTCCGCCATATGCTCTCTCACAGGTTCGTTAGGCGCTGTGCGTGCCTCGATCTGGATCCGCGCATGCGGTCGCGATCCGTCGGCCACGCTCGGGCGAGCGGTGAATCGGCCCGCCACGGCCCCGGGACCGACCGAATGGAGGGTCGGAGTTCGCCTAGCGTTCCACCCATGAGCATTTGGCGTACCAGGCTGGCGGGGCCGCTGGGCCCGCCAGGCCCACGGCCACCCCGCCAGGCCACGGCCACCCCGCCCCGGGGCCCGACGCCCGGGCACGACCATTCAGCGACCGGCGATCCGGCGGACCTCCTGCACGGCCGAGATCCGGTCGTGGAACTCGGCACGGATCCTGGACACGACATCGGGATCCAGGTTGAGCTCGCGGCCGATCTGGTTGGTCACAGCGGACTCCTCGGCCGAGATCGTGCCACTCGCCGCGCTGATCACGAAGCAGGCCCGCAGCACGTCGATCTTCTGCGCCTCGGTCGCCAGCGCCGCGAACTCGCGGGTGACGACGTAGTCCTCGGTCGCGCCGACGGTCTTCGCCTGGAGCTTGGCCATCTCCGCGACGAGCACCGCGGTCGCCTCGTCGAGGGCACCGTTCGCCTGCAACTCGACCTCCATGGCCGCGCTCTCCTCTGCGGAGATCTCCAGATCGGCATGCGCCGCTCTCGCCAGGGTGTACGCGGCCGAGGCCACGAGCCGGGCCTGCTCGGGGGGCATGGACTCCAGGCGGGCGACGATGCGGCGGACAGTCGCGGTGTCGCCCGCCGCGGCGGCCGCCTCGTTCAACGCGGCTTCCTCCCGCTCCGTGGCGGGTGTGCTGGTCGGACCGAAGATGCGGCGGAACATCGGGACTCTCCGGGTGCGTGGCGGGAGGGAGGCCCCCACGATACCCTGTCCTGCGTGACCTACCGATTTGCCGATGTGCGCGTGATCGATGGCCTCGCCGACGCCGTCCTCGAGCATCGCGATGTCGTCGTGGACGGCGAGCGGATCATCGTCATCGAGCCGCACCTCGAGCGTGCGCCGACGCCCGGTGAGCTCGTCATCGACGGCGCCAGTCGCACCCTGCTGCCGGGCCTGATCGACGCCCACGCCCACTACACCTTTGATCCGACGGAGGGCTCGATCGGCGTCATCGCGCGACGCTCCGATGCCCAGATCGTGCTCGCTGCGGCGGGGCACGCCGCCCGGGCGCTGCGTGCCGGAATCACCACCGCCCGCGGTGCCGGGTCCATCCGGAACCTGGAGTGTGTCCTGCGCGATGCCATCGCGGCCGGCCACGTAGCGGGTCCACGGATCGTGGCGGCGGGCACGGCCGTCGGCATCACCGGCGGCCACGGCTTCCAGTTCGGCCTGGAAGCGGACGGACCGGCGGCCCTGGTCAGCGCCACGCGACAGGTCGTCCGCGACGGGGCGGACGTGGTCAAGGTCGTGGCCTCCGAGGCAGCCATGCTGACCACGACCGGGCTGGCCCCGGGCCGGATGGTCCACGGGGCACCGGAACTGACCGAAGTCGAGCTGCGGGTCATCGTGGCGACGGCCGCCGAACTCCGCGTCGCGGTCATGAGTCACGCCCAGGACAGCGAGTCTGTTCGTCGCTCGGTCGGCGCCGGCGTCCGCAGCGTGGAGCACGCCTGGCTCGCCGATGAACGGGCCATCGAGGCGCTGGCGGTGTCGGGCGCGTGGCTCGTGCCGACCCTCGTCGTGACCGACGTCAACCGCAGCCTGCCCGGCCTCACGCCGACCCAGCGCGAGCGTCAGGACCTGATCGAGCGACACCACCGCACTGCGACGCAGACCGCCATCCGCCTTGGCGTCCCGCTTGCGACCGGCACCGACACCGGCGAGGTCGGCGTGACCGCGGACATGGTCTGGCGCGAGATCGCGCTGCTCCACGACCATGGCGCCTCGGCGATGGCGGCGGTGCAGGCGGCAACGTCGTCAGCGGCCCGATTGCTCGGCCTGGAGGCCGAGATCGGAACGATCGAGGTCGGGAAGCGGGCAGACCTCGTGCTCGTCGACGGCGATCCGCTCACCGATCTCGGCCGGCTTCGCGATCCGCGGCTCGTCATGCAGGGCGGACGCGTGGCGTCGTGGGGTCCTGAGCGGCTAGGTAGCGCCTGAGCGGCGCGAGCGCTTGAGCCAGCCCTTGGACGTCCGGGCCCCAAGCTGCCAATCGTGGTACCGAAGGTGGGATTCGAACCCACACGAGCTTGCACTCAACGGTGTTTGAGACCGTCGCGTCTGCCATTCCGCCACTTCGGCCCGGAAGCGGTCGTCATGGTACCGCGGGGTGGTGGGAACCCGGGCCCGCAGGCCGGCGTCTCCGGGGGCGACGATGTTAGACTCGCCGCGCCTCGCCAGCCCCCCTATCGCCGTCCGGAGGGACCCCCCGACCGTGGAGGACCTTCGCTCGACGACGGTCTCCAATGACCCCGTCCAGCGACGCGACCTGATCCTCATCGAGCGCGCCCGAGCCGGCGACCTCGACGCCTTCAACGACCTCGTCGTGTTGCACCAGGACCAGCTCTTCGCCCTCGTGGTGCGCATGGTCCCGGACCGCGACCAGGCGTCGGATGTCGTGCAGGAGGCGTTCTTCTCCGCTTTCCGCAACCTCCACGGTTTTCGGGGCGGCAGCGTCAAGAGCTGGCTGAACCGGATCTGCGTCAACGCCGCCATGGACACCCAGCGTCTGCGCAAGCGCCGCCCCGTCCAGCCTTACCCGGAACTCGAGGACGAGAGTTGGCAGCCGCCCACCGGTGACGAGGCCGATCCCGAGCGGATCGCCGTCCAGGGCGAACGGACCCGCGCGATCAACGCCGCCCTGTCAGGGATCACCGACCACCAACGCGTGGCCATCGTCCTGTACGACGTCCAGGGCTACGACTACGCGGAGATCGCCGGGATGACCGGGGTCTCGCTGGGCACCGTCAAGTCGCGCATCCATCGCGGACGACTCGCGCTGCGGGGCCTGCTCGAGGATCGAATGGAGCTGTTCCGTGGCTGATCCCGTCGGCGGCCAACGATCCGGGCGAGCGAGGCACGACCGGCACGATCTCGTGCAGGTGGCCGAGGCCGCGGACCGCGGCGGCCGACTCGGCGACGTCCTGGCGGCCTGCGCAGAGTGTCTGACCCTGCTCGGTGATCTGCGAATGCTCGCCGCGGCCGTGCCCATGGCCGCGATCCCGGTCCGACCTCGCGACTATCGGCTCTCCGCCGCGGACGCCGTCCGGCTGCGGCCGGGCGGCTGGCGACGCCTGCTCGCGCTCATCGGGACGAGTCGGGATGCGGTCACGCGACCGCTCGCGCTCAGCCTGACCACCCTCGGCGTCGTCGGCCTGCTGCTGACCGCCATGCCGGGCGCCCTGCCCGGGATCGATGCGGGTGCGGTCGTTGCTCCGATGGAGCTTGGCATTGACAGCAAGAACGGGACGGACGTCACGGTTCCGCTCGGTGCGACCGATCAGCCGAGGGTGACCGGCAGCGGGCCCGCCTTCGCGGATCCGAGCCGTCCCGGGACGTCCGGCCACGACCGCCTCCCGCTCGTCGTGCTGTCCGGTTCCTTCCTGGTTCTGGGCGCCGCCACCTTCGCCCTGCGCCGTGCCGCGAGCGCGCGTCGAGGGGTGCGCTGATGCCTCGAGGGAACCCGAGACCCTGGATGACCGTCAGGCGGGCGAGATGACCACGCACAGCACCGACCACAGCACCCACGACCTCGTGCTGATCGCCGCGCTCGCCGATCGCGACGCGACCGAGGCACTCAGCACGACGGACCTCGTGACCGCTCGCGCACTGCTGGAGCGCTGCGCCGACTGCGCCACGTTGAAGCGCGATCTGCTGGACCTCGTGGCCGGTGTCCGGATGGCGGCGACGCCCACGCGGCCGCGCGACTTCCGCTTGACGCCCGCCGACGCCGAACGACTGCGCCCGCCCGGGTGGCGCCGCCTCCTCGCCTGGATCGGGGCGCCAAACGACAGGATCACGCGACCCTTGGCACTCGGCCTGACCACGCTCGGGCTCGTGGCCGTACTCGTCGGGACCGTCCCGGGTGCCCTGCCGTTCGCCGGCGCGGGCGCAGGAGGCACGACCGAGCTGCAGATGGACGCTGGAGCGTCCCCCGACACGGCCGGAGCCCAGAGTCGGGAGCTCGCGCCATCCGCGACCGATGACGCGGGGACGAACGTGACCCTCGCGCCGGCGGCCGTTCCGGGCGCCACAGAGGAAGTCTTCGGTGGCGGGGAGGGCAACGGCCTCGTGACCAAGTCCGACGATGCGAACCGCGACAAGAACGTGACCAGCGAGGCGTTCGCCGTCCGCGATGATCAGCGTGGCCTGACGGTGCTCCTGGTGATCGGCGGCACGCTGCTGATCGTCGGTCTCGGGTTGCTGCTGCTGCGCTGGAGGGCCCGCCGCCTCGGGTAGCGGCCACGCCCGCCTCCGCGATCGGCGGCCGATCGTGGTCCCGCTCGCTGCGCGGCTTCGCGCACGCACCTCCGGGTACACTCTCCCTCGACGCCCCCTGGTCCAGTCCCGCCCGACGCGGCGACCCGCCGCGTCCTGACCCGAGGCCTGCCGATGGAACGCCTGATGCTGCTCGACGGCTACGGGCTCGTCTACCGCGGATACTTCGCTCTCCCTCCCCTCACGACCTCGAAGGGCGAGCTGGTGAACGGCGTCTTCGGCTTCGCGAGCATCGTGCTGCGCGGGATCCAGGACCTCCAGCCGGACTATCTCGCGGTCTCCTTCGACCTCCCGGGTCCGACCTTCCGGCACGAGCAGTACGCGGGCTACAAGGCGACCAGGGCCAGGATGCCGGACGACCTGCGCGACCAGTTTCCGAAGGTCCGCGAGGTGGTCAAGGCGCTGCGCATCCCCGTCTACGAGATGGCCGGGTTCGAGGCCGACGACGTCATCGGTACGATCACCGCGGGCCTGGACGGCCGTCACGACCTCGAGACCACGATCGTCACGGCGGACCTCGACATGCTCCAGCTCGTGACCCCGCGGGTCCGGCTCATGACCACCCGCTCGGGCGTCGAGAACACGATCATGTACGACGTCGCGAGGATCGACGAGCGGTTCGGGTTGCGGCCCGACCAGATGATCGAGTACAAGGCGCTCAAGGGCGATCCGAGCGACAACATCCCGGGCGTACCCGGGGTGGGGGAGAAGACCGCCGCAAAGCTCATCCGCGAGTTCGGCGATGTGGCCTCCCTGTTCGCCCGACTCGAGGAGGTGACCCCCGAGAAGCTGCGCGAGAAGCTGCGCGAGCACCGCGAGCAGATCGCCATGGGCCGCGACCTCTCGACCATCGTGCGCGACCTCCCGCTCGAGATCGACCTGGAGGCGGCGCGCCTCGGCGATTACGACCGGGACACGGTCGTCCGACTCTTCCGCGAGTATGAATTCCGGTCCCTCATCGAGCGCCTGCCGCCGATGGCCGGCGAGTCGGCCGAGCAGCGCTTCGAGAGCCTCCGGACGGTGGCCCAGAGCGGCTCCGTCGGCGCGGCGCGGGTCGCCGGTCGGCCGGACGGCTGGGGTGCCTCGCGCGGTACGCAGCGCCAGACCGGCGGCGGTGAGTTGCAGCTGCGCCTCGACTTCGACGCCGTGACGGGTGCGACCCTTGGCGATCCCACCGGCCCGGCCTCCGAAGTCGGCGGAGCAGCGCTCGACGACGGATCGGAGGTGCGTCCTTCGGAGGCGGCCGATGACCTGCCGGCCGCGCTCGCGGCGGCGATCGTGGACCCAGGGCGGGTCGAGCTTCACGACGAGGGCCGGATCGACGCGCTCGAACCGTGGATCGCCGCCCAGCCCGCGATCGGCATCGCGTTGCTGCTCGACGATCCGCGGCCGCGCCGCGGGTCCCCGCTGGCCATGGCCGTGGCCGGTCCCGATGGGCGGGTCGTTGCTGTCGAGGGGGTCGCGGCCGTTGATGCGCTGCGCCACCTCATCGAGCGCCTGCACGTGCCGATCGTCGGGCACGAGGTGAAACCCCTGCTCGTCGCCGGATTCGCCGAGGATCCCTCCCTGGCGCCGCTGCCCGTCGCTTTCGATACCCAGATCGCGGCCTACATCCTGAATGCGGCGCTGCGCAGCCAGACCATCGCCGACGTGGTCGCCGAGTCCCTCGACCTGATCCTGCCGCCCGGCAATGAGCTGCCGCCCACGGCCAGGGTCGGCATCGAGGCGCTGTCCGCGATGGCGGTGCGCGAGCCGCTGGAGCGCCGCCTTGCCGAGCTCAAGCTCGATCGACTGTTCCGCGAGGTCGAGCTGCCCCTCGTGCCTGTCCTGGCCCGGATGGAGGCGGTCGGCGTAGCCCTCGATCAGGACGCCCTGGGCGTGCTCGATCGCGAGTTCGCCGCCGAGATCACGAGGCTCGAGCAGGAGATTCATATCGACGTCGGCCACGAGTTCAACCTGGGCAGCCCCAAGCAGCTCGAGCAGATCCTGTTCTTCGAGCTGGATCTGCCCAAGGGCAAGCGCACGAAGACCGGCTATTCCACCGACGCCTCGGTCCTCGAGGACCTGCGACCGGCACACCCGATGATCGAGAAGCTCCTCGAGTGGCGGGTCTACACGAAGCTTCGCTCGACGTACGTGGAGGCCTTGCCGACGCTGCTCGCCGCCGACGGCCGTCTGCACACCACTTTCCACCAGGCCGTGGCGGCGACGGGGCGCCTGTCTTCGTCCGACCCCAATCTCCAGAACATCCCGATCCGGACGCCCCTCGGACGTCGGATCCGGCGCGCGTTCGTGGCCGGCGAGCCGTCGCTGGTCCTGCTGGCCGCTGACTACTCGCAGGTCGAGTTGCGCATCCTCGCCCATGTGTCCGGGGACGAGCATCTGAAGGAGGCGTTCGCACGCGGCGCGGACATCCATCGCGAGACGGCGGCGCGGGTCCTGCACAAGGCCGCCGAGGACGTGACCCATGGCGAGCGGTCCATGGCCAAGATGGTCAACTTCGGCCTGGCCTACGGGATGAGCGACTTCGGCCTCGCGTCGCGTGCGAACATCCCGCGAGCCGAGGCGCAGGAATTCATCACCAGCTACTTCGCGGCGTATTCGGGGATCAGCTACTACATGATGGCGATCAAGGAACAGGCCAAGGCGCAGGGCTATGTCGAAACGCTCCTCGGGCGCAAGCGCCAGATCCCGGAACTGCGCGCGTCCAACCCCGCGCTGCGCGGCGCCGGGGAGCGGATGGCCATCAACATGCCCATCCAGGGCACGGCCGCGGACATCCAGAAGATCGCCATGATCCGGGTCGCGGAGCGGCTCGCGGCGACCGACTCGCCGGCGCGCCTGCTCCTCACCGTGCACGACGAGCTGCTCTTCGAGGTGCCCCGCAACGAGGTCGCGCCGCTGGCCGCGATCGTCCGCGAGACGATGGAGGGCGCGCTCCCGTTGTCCGTGCCGCTGGTCGTGGACATCAAGGTCGGCGACGATTGGGAATCGATGACCCCGCTCACACGCGCCGACGCCATCCTCGCCGAGGCCGGCGAGCTGCCCCTCGAGGCGCCCGTCGCGCCGCTCGCCGGCTAGGTCGGAGCGGTGCCCGAACTCCCCGAGGTCGAGACGGTCGCGCGCGACCTGCGGCCACACCTGGTCGGCGCCACGATCGTCGGGGCCCGCTGTTCATGGTCGCGGACGTTGCGCACGCACGATCCGGTCGCCTTCGCCGACGCTGTCGCCGGTCGCGCGGTCCTGGCGGTCGGGCGCCGAGCGAAGCAGCTCGTGATCGAGATCAGCGGCCAAGCGGCGCTGACCATCCACCTCAAGATGACCGGGCAGCTGTTCGTCGTCCGGGCGGATGCGCCCGAGGATCCGTATGTCCGTCTCGTCCTGGAGTTCGCCGACGGTCGGGAGCTGCGGTTCCGTGACATCCGCAAGTTCGGTCGGGTGGGGCTCTACGGCCGCGACCCGGTCACGGGTGAGTTGGTGTCCGAGGTCGGCGGCGTCGCCGTGTTCGCCGCGATCGGGCCGGAGCCGCTGGCCGACGAGTTCACGGTGCGGGCCCTCCGGTCGCGTCTGCGTCGGCGCAAGGGCCGCCTGAAGTCGCTCCTCCTCGATCAATCGTTCGTGGCCGGTGTCGGCAACATCTACGCCGACGAATCGTTGTGGCGGGCACGGCTCCATCCGCTGCGGACCGTCGGGACGCTGCGCGTCGCCGATGAGAAGCAGCTGTACGAGGCGGTCCGAGGTGTGCTCTTCGAAGCGGTCGAGCGCCGCGGCTCGTCCATCGACGATTACACGGCACCCGACGGTGACGGCTCGATGCAGGAGCGCCTGGAGGTCTACCAGCGCACCGGCGAGCCATGCCGACGCTGCGGTCGGCCGGTCAAGCGCATCGTCGTCAGCGCTCGATCGACCCATCTGTGCACGTGGTGCCAGCGGCTGCCTGCCGCCGATCGCAAGGGCGCGGCCGCGATTCTGCGCACGATGACGGGCGGCACCGTCCGTCGCGGCCGGCGCTGGACGGAGCTTGCGACAGGGGAGGGCAGCATGGGGCTCACGTCCGAGGAGGCGGTCCGAGCCGGCGTCAGGGCAGCGACACGGGCCCGGACGGATCGGACCAAGCGCGCCGCGGCCAGCCGTCGTGCCGCCGCCCGCGCGGCGATGGCCGGCGGCGAGCGCGGCCTTGACAGCGCCGACGAGGCGCGTGCTCGATGAGCGTCCTGCGCTTCGCCGGGGTCACTCGGGAGGTCGGCTCGTTTGTGATCCTCGACGGCATCGAGGCGTCCGTCGCCCTGGGTGATCGGATCGGCCTGGTAGGGCCCAACGGCGCCGGCAAGACCACGCTCCTGCGCCTGGCCTCCGGCCGCGACGAGCCCGATCTCGGCACGGTATCGCGCAAACGGCACATGTCCATCGGCCTCCTGTCGCAGGAATCGCACTTCGACGAGGCGTTCATGGCCGCGCCCGACCTGCGTACCGCGGTCCGGGCCGGTGCCGCCCATCTCGACGCGATGGCCGCCGACCTGGCCACCCGCGAGCGCGATGGGCGGGTGACCGAGCCTGCCTACGCCGACCTCCAGCATCGCTTCGAGACGCTCGGCGGGTACACCCTGGACCTGCGCGTGGATTCCGCGTTGAGCGGGCTCGGATTCGCTCGCGCCGAGTGGTCGAAGGCGCCCGCAGCGATGTCCGGCGGTGAGCAGACGCGGGCGGCTCTCGCTCGCCTGGTCATCGCCGATCCGGATCTGCTGATGCTCGACGAGCCGACGAACCATCTCGACCTGGACGCGCTCGAATGGCTGGAGGAGCACCTGCGGCGTCGAGGCGGTTCGCTGCTCGTCGCTTCGCATGACCGGGCGTTCCTGGACGCGACCGTGACCAGGATCTGGGAGCTCCGAGACCGCCACCTGACGGTCTTCCGTGGCGACTACGGCGCATATCACCGCCAGCGCGACGAGCGCGACGCCCGGGCGACCAAGGACGCCGACACGCAGGCAGGGTCCATCGAGCGCGAGCGCGAGCTCGTCCAGCGCTACCGCAGCCACCGCAAGTTCAGCAAGATGCACGAGCACGAGGCCAGGCTCGAGCGTCTCCAGGCGGATCGGCGGGAGGCGCCCCGCGCGTCCCGGAAGTTGACCCTGCCACAGGGCGCTCTGGCCGGTGCCGGACCGACCCGCAGCGGCGAGATCGTCGTGCGCATCGAGGGGCTGGCGGTCGGCTACCTGCCCGGCCGAGGAAACGAGGCGACGGAGGCACGGATCGTGGCCAGGGTCCCGTTCCTGGCGGCCCAGCGGGGTGACCGGATCGGGATCGTCGGGCCCAATGGCGCGGGCAAGACCACGCTGCTGCGCACGGTCGCCGGCGAGCTGCCGCCGCTCGACGGGGTCCTGACCTTCGGCCACAACGTCCAGCTCGGCTACCTCGCTCAGCTTCGTGAGGCGGCGATCCCTGGGGCCACGGTCATCGACGCGCTGATGGACGCGTTCCCGGTCACGCCCGGCGAGGCGCGGCGGTATCTGGCCCGCTTCCTGTTTCGTGGCGACGATGCGTTCAAGGAGGTCCGGGCCCTGTCCGGTGGAGAGCGCTCGCGCCTGGAACTCGCGCTGCTCGGCATCCAGCCGTCCAATCTGCTCCTGCTCGACGAACCGACCAACCACCTGGACATCCCGGCGCGCGAGGCGATCGAGGCGTTCATGCGCGAATCCGCGGCGACGCTCCTGGTCGTGTCCCACGACCGGCGCCTGCTGGAGACCGTGTGCGATCGACTGTGGGTCGTGGGCGACGGGGCGGCTGTCGCCTTCGAAGGCGGGTATCGGGCCTGGCGGACGGCCGTCGCGGACGGCTGGACCGTCGCTGCCGCCATCGAAGCCGAGGTCCGTCGCGGTCGCTCGTCGGGCGGCAGCGTCGGGTCCGCGCGCGGCGGCAGCGTCGGGTCCGCGCGCGGCGGCAGCGCTCCTGCGGCTGCAGCGAAGGGTCGCGCGACCGCCTCGCCGGCCGCGTCGACCGCTGCGTCGCCGGCTGCCTCGTCCGTCGACGCGCCGAGGGGCCACGGGACTGCCGCCTCGCCGGCCGCGTCTCCCGCC
>JANOTJ010000272.1:0-6145 GCA_031416295.1 Chloroflexota bacterium | reverse complement strand
TCCACAGTCCCGCCCGCGAGCACGTGGACGAGCAGCGCCCGATCCGCCAGCCCCTGCCGGAGTGCCGCGTCGGCCGCCGGGAACCGCGAGTCGTGGGGCAGGACGTTGTGCGCCGTCCAGACGAGATGGCCGCCGGCCTCGCGGAACGCGTCCAGCCGCGCGAGGAACGTCGTCACGGACGCAGCGGCCTCGGTCTCCGACGCTGCCGACTTGGTGATCTGATTGAGCCAGTGCAGGTGCAGCACGACATCGACGCCGGCACCGCGCAGGCCAGCCAGCGCCTCGACGTCGTCGAGGGATGGAAGCGGCACCGCCGCGATCCCGACGGCCAGGCATTGGCGATAGAGGAGCGCCTGGTACGGGTTCAGGCGGACGAGCGGGAAGTAGGCGAGGACGGCTGGGCGCTCGTGCCCGAGGCCCTCAGCGTAGGCCGCACCGGCCAGAGCGTCGGTGATGAAGGCGGCCGGTCGATCGGCACGCCCGATGGTACGTCCCTCCATCAGCCGCGCCCGTCGCGGCGCGAGGCCGCGCCCGCCGCAGACCGACCCGCCGCAGACCGCCGCGCCGCAGACCGCCGCGCCGCAGACCGCCGCGCCGCAGACCGCCGCGCCGCGAACCGTTCTGAGGCCGCCGCGTACGCTTCGCGCAATCGAGGCCCGTTCGCCCGCCACGTCCGCTCCGCCAGCACCCAGGAGCGTGCCGCCTCGGCCAGCGCGGCCCGCTCATCCCCGCGGTCCATCGAGCGCTCGACCATCGCGGCCAGCCCGGCCGCGTCCCCAGCCGGGAAGACGAGCCCGCGCACCTCGTGCGGCGCGATCTCGGTCAGCGCCGGCAGGTCCGACACGAGCATCGGCCGGCCAAGCGCCATCGCCTCGAACGGCTTGAGCGGCGTGACCAGGCGCGCGGCGAGTTCATCGATCCGCGGCACGACGAAGGCATCGATGGCGGCGTAGTAGCGCCCGACCTCGGCATTCGGCACCCGCCCGGTGAACACGACGCGATCCGTGACGCCAAGTCGACCGGCCAAGGCCTCCAGCTCGGCTCGTCGCCCGCCGTCGCCGACGATCAGGCACGCGACGTCCCGTCCGCCATCGCGCAGGCGGCGCGTGGCCTGGAGCAGGACCTCGTGGCCCTCGCGCGGGTGGTCCAGGTTGCTGATGTAGCCGATGACGAAGCGCTCACCGAGGCCCAGCGACGCGCGAAGCGCGGCGACCTCGTCGGGCGACGGGACCTCGCCCAGCGACGACGGCTCGACCCCGTTGTAGGCGACGTGGATGCGTTCGTCCGGGACGCCGCGACGGACCAGTTCATCGCGCATCGTGTCGGCGATGGTGATGACCGCGTCCGCGGCGAGCATCACGCGCAGCTCCTGGGCCGCGCGTCGATGGTGCGGCTCGCCGGTCTCGGCGATGCCCGGGATGGACGTCCAGGTCGTCTCGAAGAACGAGCGGACCTCGTAGACAAATGGCCGCTCGATGTGGGTCGCGACGGCCAGGCCGACGAGCGCGGCGTCGTAGCCGCTGTGGCCGGACCCGGCGTGGACGATGGCCGGCCGCTCCCTGCGCGCGATGCGGGAGGCGAGCCACGCCCACGTCTCCAGGCGGGCATCCACCGGCACGTCCGTGTAGCCGGGCCCGAGATCGAGCCGGTGGTGGACGATGCCCGCCACATCGTCGCGTGCCGTGACCTCGGTCAGCCCGAGGTCGCGCGGAAAACCGGGCTGGGTGACGACGACCGGCTCGAGACCGACGGCCACGGCGGCGAGCAGGTTCTGCTGGCTGCGCAGCGAGAATCCGGTCTGGCGGTAGGGCAGCGATTCCTTGAGCAGGTGCAGGACGACGTCCGGTGAACGGGGCGTGACCGGCCGTTTCGGGCCCGGCACCCACGGCGTCCAGCGCCGGTCGCTCTCGCGCAGGCGGGTCGTGATCCGGACGGTCTCGGCGGCGAGCTGCGGCGAATCGACGAGACGGCGCAGCCGGGTCACGGTCTCCAGCCGGGCCGACTGGTCGCCGCGCGCGAACTGGGCATCGCGCTGGAGGGTCAGGGCGCGGCGACTCGTCGGATGCTCGGCGAGGATGGCTGCCGTCTCGACAAGGGCAGCATCTGGATCACCGCGCCCCAGGGCTGCGCGGGCGTGCCGCAGCCGTCCGTAATCGATCGCCGGTTCGCGGCGACCCTTGGCCGGCACGAGCGGTTCCTGGCCGACGACGAGGTCGCGCGCATCGCGGAGCAAGTCCCGACCGAGGGTCCGCAGGGCATCGCCGCGCGGAGCCGGGACGACGTCGCTGGCGCGGCGTGCTGCGTCGCGCAGGCGACGGATCAACTGCACGGTCAGGCGCTCGGGGGCGTGACGAGGGACATCGGACGACAGGATACCGCCTGGCCGGGACCGCCCCGCCGTCGCATCCGCGATACTCAGCGGCGCATGACCACTCACGTCGCCCATGTCATCGGCGCGCGGCCCAACTTCATCAAGGCAGCGCCGGTCATCCGGGCGCTCCGTGATCGCGGCGTCGCGCAGCGGGTCGTCCACACCGGTCAGCACTACGACGAGCGCATGTCCGACGTCTTCTTCCGCGACCTTGACCTGCCGACGCCGGACGTCAACCTCGGCATCGGCTCGGGCACGCACGCGGAGCAGACGGCGGCCGCGATGGTCGGCCTGGAGCGCGAGTGGGTCGCAGCGCAGCCCGCGCTGGTCGTGCTGTACGGCGACGTCAACAGCACGCTGGCCGCGAGTCTCGTCGCCGCCAAGCTCGGGGTCCCCTCGGCACACGTGGAGGCTGGCCTGCGCTCCTTCGATCGGTCCATGCCCGAGGAGACGAACCGCATCGTCAGCGACCTGCTGGCGGACCTGCTGTTCACGACCAGCCCCGAGGCGACGGACCACCTGACCGCCATGGGCGTGCCGGCGACACGCATCCACTTCGTCGGCAATCCGATGATCGATACGCTGATGGCGCAGCGCGCCCGGTTCGACCCGGGGCCGGAACGCGAGCGGTTTGGCCTGCCGGCCACATACGGGGTGGTGACGCTCCATCGGCCATCCAACGTGGACGACGACGCGAGCGCGCGGGCGGTCGTGGGCGCCCTGGACGCGCTGGCGGCACGATTGCCACTCGTGGTCCCGCTCCATCCGCGCGGCGCGGCGCGGCTCACCGAGGCGGGGCTGCACGACGGGGAGCGGCTGCGCATCGTGGAGCCGCTCGGCTACGTCGCGTTCCTGTCGCTCGTCGCAGGTGCCCGGCTCGTGCTCACGGACTCCGGCGGGATCCAGGAGGAGACGACGATGCTGGACATCCCGTGCCTGACGATGCGCCCCAATACGGAACGGCCGATCACCATCAGCCACGGTACGAACCGGCTCGTGCGGCCGGACCAGGTCGCGGCGGCGGCGGACGACATCCTCGCGGGGCCGGAGCGGCCGACCGGCCCGCGGCCGCCCTTGTGGGACGGCCACGCCGGGGAGCGGATCGCGGACCTCGTGGCGGCATGGCTCGCCGCGAGCCGCGCGTAGCTCCCACCGATGCGTATCGCGACGATCGTCGGCACCCGCCCGCAGCTTATCAAGGCGGCCGCCCTCCAGCCGGCGCTCCGGGCCCGCCATGACGAGACATTCATCGATACCGGGCAGCACTGGGACGACGCGCTGGCCGGCGTCTTCTTCCGTGACCTCGGGCTCGTGCGGCCGGACCTGACCCTGGACGGTGGTGGTGGGACCGCGGCGGAGCAGACCGGGCGGATCATGGTCGGCCTGGAGGCGGCGCTGCGCGACCTCGCACCGGACGTCGTCCTCGTCTTCGGCGACACGAACTCCACGCTGGCCGCCTCGCTGGTCGCGGCTAGACTTGGCGCTCCGATCGCCCACGTCGAGGCCGGGCTGCGCTCGTTCGACCGGCGCATGCCCGAGGAGGTGAACCGCATCGTGACCGACCACCTCGCCCGCTGGACGTTCGCCCCGACGCCGGCCGCTGTCGCGAACCTCGCGGCGGAGGGGCTCACCGATGGCGTCCACCTGGTCGGGGACGTGATGCGCGACCTCGCGGCACGGACGCTCGAGACGATCCGCGCTGAGGCGGTGCTCGCAGACTTGCCCGGCGGCACGACGGCTGGCGGCACGACGGCTGGCGGGCCGTGGCGTACCGGCAGATACCTCTTCGCCACGATCCATCGGGCCGAGAATCGCTCCGCCGCCGCGATCGAGGCCTGGGTCGCGTTGCTCGATGCCGTCGCGAGGCCTGATCGGCCGGTCCTGCTGGCACTGCATCCGGGGACGCGGGCCGCGCTGGACGCCACGGGCCGGTCGCTCGGTCCGAACGTGGTGGTCGTCGAACCCCTCGGCTATCGCGCCTCGCTGGCGGCCCAGCTCCACGCCTCGGCCGTGCTGACCGATTCGGGCGGGGTCCAGCGCGAGGCCGCGTGGCTCCGCACGCCGTGTCTCGTCATGCGCTCGTCCACGGAATGGCTGGAGACACTGGCCGGTGACGCCGCAACGTCCGTGCTCGTCGGGCTGGATGCCAACGCCGCCGCGGCGGCGCTCGATCGCCTGGCGCCCGCAGCGCGCTCGATCGATGACGCGCGGGCGCGCGCAGCGACACGCACGATCGAGACCGATGGCGCGACCGACACGATCGCGCGGCTGCTGGCATGACCGAGGTTACGGTGGCGGAGCCGGCGACGAAGGCGGCGCCCGCGTCCGTGCTGGCCGACATCGTCCCGCAGCACCTCGTGCTCGTGCTGCCGACGACCGGCGAGTTCGATTCGCGGACGTATCGCGTCGCCTCGACCGTCCTGGCCCGCGGCCATCGCGTGACCGTCGTGTCGCGGCACAAGGCGGGCCTCGCCTGGGAGGAGCAGCACCCGGCCGGTTTCCCGATCGTGCGCGTGCTCGCGACGGCCGAGGACGGCATGCCGTTCCGGTCCGTCGTGCGCTTCGGGCGGGTCGTGGTGCGACGGCTGGAGTCGATCGCGACCAGGAAGCCGTACCGGCCGCCGTCCGTGCCGCGCGACTGGTCCCCGTCGGCCCCCCCGCCGCCCGGTGCCCCCGTCGCAGGGGCGCCCTCGATCGCCCGGGGAGTGACCGATTCGCCGGCCGAGACCGCCGCGAAGGTGCCGTTCTACAGCCGTGCCTGGATGGGCGTGTACCGGCGCCTCGCGATCCCGCTCCAGATCCGCTCGTATCGCAAGAACGCCGTGCGCACCGCGCCGCGCGGCGACCTCGTGCACGGCATGGCGTTCATGGGCATCCCCGTGGCGCTGACCGTGGCCAGGCGCGACGGCGTGCCGGTCGTGTACGACGCGCGCGACATCCACCTCGATGCCCGGAACATGGCCCGGATGGGCCGTCCAGCACGGTTCCTGATCGGGCGGGCGGAGCGCGGCTGGGCGGTCGCCTCGTCACGAGTCATCACCGTCAACGACTCGTACGCGGACGTGCTCGCGTCGCGCTGGCCGGTGGAGCGGCCGCTCGTCGTCATGAACTGCTCGTATCGATTCACGCCGCCGACGCCGCGCGAGCGGCGGTTCCACGAGGCGTTGGGGCTCGCGGCTTCCGAGCGCGTCGTGCTCTATCACGGCGGCATGTTCCCGTGGCGCGGGATCGAGCAGCTGATCGAGGCGATCCGCCTCGTGCCCGACGCGACGCTCGTGCTCATGGGCTACGGCGTCCTCGAGCCGACGTTGCGTGCCTGGGAGGCGGATCCGGCGACGGCCGGCAAGGTCCGGGTCATGGGCCCCGTGCCGCCCACGGAGCTCCACGACTGGGTCGCCGCCGCGGACGTCGCGGGGATGCCGATCCAGGGCGACACCCTCAACCATCGACTGACGACGCCGAACAAGCTGTTCGAGGCGATGGCGGCGGGTGTGCCCGCGGTCGTGTCGGACCTGCCCGGGATGTCGGCGGTGGTCCTGGATGCGGATTCGGGGATCCTCGTGGATCCGACGGACGTGGCAGGGATCGCGGAGGCTATCCGGCGGATCCTCGCCCTGACCGAGGCGGAGTGGCTGGCCTGGCGCGACCGGAACGTCGCGGTGGCCCACGACCGCTACAACTGGGAGACGCAGGTCGAGAAGCTGCTCGACGAGTACTCGAGGCTGACCGGCAAGCGATGGTGAGCTCGGGGTCCGCAGGGGCGGCAGGCGCGAG
>JANOTJ010000271.1:0-1619 GCA_031416295.1 Chloroflexota bacterium | reverse complement strand
GGGCCGGTCGGTGTGGCATCCTCGCGCCCTCGGCCGACCCGAGCCAAGGTGGCCTCATCGACCCGGGCTGGGCGGTCGTGATAGAGGCGCACCGAGTGACGTTCGCCCAGACCACTGCCGAATCCGAGTCCTCGACGGGCTATCGCCGGCCATGATTTCTGCGCGGGGTCATCATCTGTGGACTGATGTCCGCGAGACGGCGACTCGACGCAGTCATGGCGAAGGCTTGGCTCAGGACGAGACGAGCCGAACCGCGTCACCGCGGCGGATCCAGCCGGGCCGCTCGACCGTGGCGTACACGCCCACATTCACCTCGTTGTGGCGCGCCGCGGTCCGGAGGATGCCGGGGTCCTTCGGCAAATCGTCCTGGGCGACGGTCGTCATGACGCAGCGCGGGCACGGCTGGGTGATGCGCAGACGGACCTCGTCGCCGATAGTCAGAGAGCTCCCGACCCACTCGTTCTCGACGAACCCCACCTGACCGTCCGTCGGATCGACGACCACGTTGGGCCGGAAGCGGCGAACCTCGAAGCGACCCTCCGGGTAGAGCTGGCGGAGGCGGTCGAGCGTGGCCGTCGTGAGCACATGTACGATGCCGAGGTCGAAGAACGTGCCGGGCGGCATCGCCTCGTCGGTCAGCGCGTCCCGGTGATCGAGGCCCTCGATGTCGGGCCAGTACTCCTCGAGGCTCGGGGCCTCTGGCGCGGACTGGTCGAGGGCGACGTCGCGGCCAACGTCGGCCGAGAGGACCTGGTCGATATCGGGGTCGTCGCTCCGGATGATCCGACCGTCCGGCAGCGTGATGCGCACCGCCGGCGGGCCGTCGGCGCCAGCGGGCGGCTCGACGTAGGTCGCTCGATGGGCGAGCAGCGTCGGCCACTTGCGCGGGAACTTCGCGCTCGCGACCTTGCCAGTCTCCCGATCGACGAGGGCGTACGCCCGGTCGCCGAGCAGCCCGCGGTCCGTCACCTCCACCGCGTTGAGCTGTTCCCCCATCATCGATTTGATTGGATATCGCCACAGGGCCACCACGGTTGCGACCGCGTTCGCATACATGTCCGACCCTCCTCCTCTGGACCATATTCCCCGGATCGGGATTATAGGCGCGGTTCCAACTGCACAGTCCTAGGGTCCGATGCTCCAGCTCCGGGTCTCGGGATCCCAATAGCGGCCGCGCATACCCGCGAAGACTGGATCCAGGAAGGCCGTCACCGATGCGACCGCGTCCTCGGGCGTCGCGTCAGGCAGGTCCAGTTCGGCTCGCCATCGCTCGTACGGCTTCCCCCAACCCCTCGGCGGCACGGGCACCGTGGGTGGCCAGGGGTGCGTCGCCCGGTGGTCGAACGTCGCTATGCAGGCATCGATGAGGGCATCAGAGCGAAAGGAAAAGGTCTGAGCGAACCAAGCAAGATCGTCGAGGTCTCGGGCCCGGGTGTTCTCGACATCGCGTGGCAAGGTGAGGGCATGCAGCTTTTCGGCGACGTGTTGAGCGATCGGGTGGCCGCGGTCGGATCTCACCACCCGGCCCGCCGGAAGAGCCGGTGCTCCCTGAGTCGCGCAATGTCCTCCGCGGTGAACATCGCGCGACTGTTCGCCTCGCGAGCGGCGTCAAGGAGCTG
>JANOTJ010000270.1:0-11326 GCA_031416295.1 Chloroflexota bacterium | reverse complement strand
GACATCGACGAGGCCGCCTGGGCCTCGCTCAATTCGACCGTCTCGCGTCCCTTCCCGCGCCCCGCCAGTGGCCGCATCGCGGTCAAGGTGATCAACCACTACGGCGACGAGATCCTCAAGGTCTACGGGGTCTGAGGCTAGACAGACACCGCCATCTACTCTAAATAGTTAAGAGTTGTTGCTAAGTCAGGACACGACGCGCTCTATTCGCCAGAAGCCCCGTGGCGGCGCTCGCCGACCCGCGTCGAGCCTCATGGGGTGCCGACGCTCCGACTCGGTCAGCGCAAGGTGGGACCTGATGGGACGAGTAGGCTAACGCACGCGGAGGCGGTGGCCAACGCGACCCAGACCTCTGATCGAGCATCAGAGTGAAGGGGAGCGATGAGATTCGTGCGGCGGCCCACCTCGCGCATTGTCGAGCCCGGGAGTCAGGCGATTGTTGTCGATCAGACTGACGCTCCTCTGGGGCTACCCCGGATTTGCCCGGATCGGCGTAGCTTCTAAGAGACTTCCTCGACTCGTTGACAGGTGGACGGCCCGTCCGTAGGCTTGTGTGAAATGGACGTGCGTTTCAATACCAATACACGTGGGGGCTCCGCCACGGGAGCCGCGAAGACCCTGGTCAAGGCGCTCCGCATCCTCGCCAGCGTGGCCGCCCACCCCGAAGGGCTCACGCTCTCAGACCTCAGCCGCATCTGCGGGTTGCCGAAACCAACGGCGCACCGAGTCCTCGGCGTGCTCGTTCAGGGCGGGATGCTGCGGCTCGAGGCTGACGGAGGCTACCGGCTCGGACCCGAGTGCTTGGTACTCGGTACCGCCTTTCTCGAGAACCTTGATCTCCGCGACCGGGCGCGGGATATCCTCTGCGACCTCGTGGACCGGACCGGCGAGACCTGCCATCTCGGCGTGCTTGACGGCAAGCGCGTCGTCTACATCGAGAAGGTCGAGAGCCCGCATCCGATCCGTATGGCCTCTCGGGTGGGACGGACGAACCCGGCGCACGCGACGGGCATTGGTAAGGCCATTCTCGCCTTCTCGCCTGAGGAGCAGGTCGAGGCCATCATCGCTGCCGGACTCGAGCAACGGACGCCCCGGACGATCACCGATCCCAGCCGCTTTCGGAGCGAGCTGGCCATGGTATCCAAGCGTGGTTACGCGATCGACGATATCGAGAACGAGGAAGCCATCCGTTGCATCGCCGCACCTGTGTTCGACCACGAACACGCGGTCGTAGCCGGCATCAGCATCGCTGGCCCCGAATACCGGCTATCGCTCGGCCGACTCGTCGAGATGGCCGACGACGTGCGCGAGGCGGCGCGGGAGCTGTCGAGGCGCGTCGGCTGTCCGGATGATGGCTCGGCGCCATGGATCTCGCCGCGCCATGCGCGCGGCGAGATCCTCGCCGGATCATAACGGCGGTGCTGACCCACGCTGGCCCACGATGATCGAGCGGGTGGTCGGCATCGGGGAGGCCTTGGTCCGGCTGACGCCGACGTCCCGGGCGCGGCTGGAGCAGGCGCGGGAGCTGCGGGTGACCGTCGGCGGTGCCGAGCTCAACGCGCTCATCCTGCTGTCGCGCCTGGGCTTCGACACGCTCTGGGTGACCCGGCTGCCCGCCAATCCACTCGGCCGGCTCATCGCCGCTCATGCGCGCAGCCACGGCGTCTCGCTGCACGTCGACTGGGACGCGGACGCGCGCGCCGGCCTCTACTTCGTCGAGGCTGGGGCCGTGCCCCGCCCCACGCAGGTCATCTACGACCGCACCCACTCAGCCGCCAGCAGGCTCGAACCAGGCAGGGTAGATTGGCCGCGCCTCCTGGAGGGCGCGAGTTGCCTGCACGTCAGCGGCATCACCCCGGCTCTCGGCCCTGGACCACGTCAGGTCGTACGTGAGGCCATGGAGGCGGCCCGGGCAGCGGGCGCCGTGACGAGCTTCGACGTGAACTACCGCTCGCGCCTGTGGTCGATCGAGGATGCTCGGGCAGCCTACATGGAACTGCTCCCACTTACGGACGTCCTCTTCGCGACCCGCTTTGACCTCGAAGTCCTATTGGACTCCGGCGGCCCGCCGGTCGAGGCGGCTCAGCGGGTCCGTGAGCGGGATGGCGTACGGGTAGTCGTCGTCCCGGAGCGCCGGGACCTGAGCCCCGCGCAGGTAGAAGTATCGGTGACCGCTGTCGCCGACGAGACCGTCGAGAGCGGCTGTCACGAGGCGGAGGTCGTCGACCCGCTCGGCGCGGGCGACGCGATCGCCGCGGCCTTCCTGTCCGTGCATCTGCGGGGCGGCCCACTTGGGCAGGCAGTCGAAGCAGCCGCGCGCGCCGGTGCACTGAAGCACACCGTCGAGGGCGACGTCCTGCTGGTCGATCCCGAGGAGCTCCGCCCGGCCTTCGGGTCGGGCAGGAGGATCCTGCGGTGAGCGTGGGTGAGGTGGCGGAACGTCGAATCCGCGAAGGGCGGCTGGTCGCCATCATCCGGCTTCCGGAGACCGGCCAGGTCGAGGCCATCGCCGAGATCCTCGTCCGAGCCGGGATCCGCGCTATCGAGGTGACCTGCGATTCACCCGGCGCGATGCAGGCGATCCGGGTGCTCGTGCACCGCTTTGGCCAGGAGGTCGCGGTGGGCGCAGGAACTGTCATGACCACGGCTGACGTCGCCGCCGCTCAAGAGTCGGGAGCTAGCTTCTGCGTCTCTCCCCACACGGATCCCGAGATCGTGCGCTCGACCGTCGCGGCGGGCCTCCTGGCGATTCCTGGCGCGTTCACCGCCAGCGAGGTCGTGGCTGCCTGTCGGGCGGGGGCCGGCATGGTCAAACTCTTCCCCAGCGATCCGGCGGGAGCGGCGTACCTCCGCGCGCTCCGCGGTCCGCTGCCGGACGTGCCCTTCATCCCCACAGGTGGCATCCGCATGGATGCGGTGCCCGACTACCTGGCAGCAGGCGCCGTCGCCGTCGGGCTCGGCTCGAGCCTCGTGTCGGCGGAGGCGTCGCTCGAGGCGATCGGGGAACGAGCCGTCCGCGCCGTCGCCCTCGCCCGAGAGGCCCACGTCGCCTGAAGCGACCCACGCTTCGACCTTGACAGCAGCGTTCGCGACGCTAGACTTCTGCCAAGATCGGAAAGGTGTTCCAGTCCCGACCAATCGGCTCTCCGACTCGGACGCGACAGCATCGGCCGTACCGTTCGCGGGAGCACCCTGGATCCTTGGCGGTGTCCGGACCGGGCCGGGCCGTCCGGTCACGCTGAGGTCGAGAGGAGGAAGAGGTGGCTAAGATGGACGAGCGGGAGCTGTACCAGGAGGCGCTCGCCGGGCGACTGAGCCGCCGCGAGGTACTCCAACGCGGCCTCGCGCTGGGGTTGGCCTATCCGGCGATCGCGATCCTCATCGCTGCCTGCGGAGGGCAGGCGCCCGGTGGCTCCGCCCTGGCGCCCGGTGGATCGCCAGTCGGGTCGCCCCCCGGCAGCGCGAAGCCAAGCGCGATCCAGCTGGATTTCGCCGTCTGGAGCTACAGCGTCGAAACGATCCTTGAGAATATCAAGGCGTGGGAGGCGGAGAACCCGGATGTCACCGTCAAGCTGACCGACTACCCGTGGAACGCCTACCGCGAGACGATGGTCCAGCGTTTCACCTCGAGCACGCCGACCGACGTCATCTACATCGGTGGCGACTGGCTGCCCGAGTTCGCCAAGGCGGGCTGGGTCGTGCCCATCGAGGACAAGCTCGACTTCGACAAGTACCGGGATGAGATCGTCGGCTACGCCCTGGCCGACATGACCTACGACGGCAAGGTGTACGGGCTTCCCTACTACGCCGACATCGTCTCGTTCATCTGGAATCCGACGGTCGCCAAGCAGTACGGCGTCGACCGGGCCCCTGAGACCTGGGAGGAGTTGGCCGAGATGGCCACATCCATGCAGGGCAAGGGCCTCGACAAGCCGATCATCTGGGAGTTCGCGCAGACGCTGCCGACGAGCCTTGAGACGTTCACGGGCATGGTCATGAGCCGCGGCGGCGAACTCTTCGATGAGAACTACGACCCCATCTTCGAGGATTCCAGCAGCCCAGGCTTCCAACAGCTTCAGTTCATGGCCGATTCGGTCAAGAACGGCTCCGCCGTCATCATGCCGCACGAAACGGAAGTCGCCAAGGCGATGAACACCGGCCAGAACGTGTTCACCGTCCTGTACAACTACAACCTGGCAGCACTGAACAACGCGGGCACGTCCCCCTTGGCCGGGCAATTCGAGCTGGCGATGATGCCGGGCAAGACTCACGAGACGCTCGGCTTCGCCAAGTTCTACAACATGACCCAGATGGCTGTGGACCGCGGTGCCGATGTGACGAAGGCGGCGGCGCGTTTCATCGAGAGTTTCGGCGGCGCTCCCAAGGGCGAGTACACGGTGGCAAAGCGCTGGGCCGTGGAAAAGGGGCTCGGCTTCGGCCAGCTGCCGCTGTTCGATGACCTGGACGTTCAGAAGTCGTTCGCGACCTGGGTCGACGTGCCAACGCTCAAGGACCAGGGAAAGACCGCCCGGGCGAAGCGCCAGACGGTCTGGACGGGCATCTGGGGCGAAGCCATGCGGTTGGAGATGGGCAAGGCCCTCGTCGGAGAAGTGAGCGTCGCTGATGCCCTCAAGGCCGCCGCCGACAAGGCGCGTGCACTGAAGCAGCAATACGGAACCTGACCACAGGCCAGCTTCGAGCGAGGGCGGACGCTTGTCCCTGGCGGAGAACCAGCCCGTCCCCAGTGCCGCGCCGCGCCGCCGCGGCACTGGCCGATGGAGAGGTGAGGGACGGACCGCCTGGTTCCTCATCGCGCCCGCGCTCGCCCTCGTCGGGCTGTTCACCGTCTACCCGCTGGGGCAAGCCCTCTGGACCAGCTTCCAGATCTCCTCGCCGCTCCTGCCGCCGGCGTTCGTCGGCCTGCAGAACTACCAGGAGGTGGCGGCGAGCGGCTACTTCCTGAGGGCCTTCCAGGTGACCACGGGCTTCACGCTCGTGACCGTCGTGCTGACGAGCGTGACGGCCCTTGGCGCCGCCTCAGTGCTGCGGGAGGCCTTCCCCGGAAGCCGGCTGTTGCGACCGGTGATGTTGCTCCCCTGGGCAGTCCCGCTCGTCGTCAGCGGCGTGATGTGGCGATGGATCTTCAATCCGCAGTGGGGCGCACTGAACGCCATCCTCTACTCGGCCGGCTTGATCCGTGAGTACATCCCCTGGCTCAGCGACCCGGGTCTCGCCTTCGTCTCCGTTTCGATCGCCCAGTCCTGGTCGCAGCTGCCACTGGCGACCATCTTTCTTCTGGGCGCACTTCAGGCGATCCCGCGAGCTGAGTACGAGGCCGCGGCGATCGATGGCGCCGGCGTTCTGCAGCGTTTTCGCCATGTCACGATCCCGAACATCCGTACGATTCTCGTCCTCGTAGCGCTCTACCAGGTGCTCATGGGGCTCACGGCCTATGACATCACCTACTCGATGACAGCCGGCGGCCCCGGCACGGCCACGACCCTGATCAGCTACTTCACCTGGTCCGAGTCCTTCAAGCAGCTGAACTTCGGCCAGGGCGCCGCACTTGCCGTGATGATCGCCGTCGTCGCTCTCGTCTTCATCGTGGCGATCCTGCGCGCGCTGCCCAAGGGCGCGCTGTCGGAGGAGCAGGCGTGAGCCGGCGCAGCCCGGTTGCCCGGGTCCTGCTGTACCTGGGCGCGGGCCTGCTCGGGTTGTTCACGCTCGCGCCGTTCGCGCTCAGCCTGATCGCGAGTCTGACGCCAGATGCCGGGCTGCTCTCGTTCCCCCCGGACTGGTTCCGTTACGGCTTCACCACCGACAACTACAGGTACATCTTCACGGGAGAGATCCCGCAGTCGTTCGTCGTCCGCGGCGACATCCGGAGCATGATCTCTGAAGAGATTCGCCATGTCCCCGGCGCTATCATGAACAGCTTCCGCGTCGCCATTGTGGTCATGGTCCTCAACGTGGTGATCGGTTCGATGGCTGCCTACGCCATCACCCGCCTCCGCTGGCGTGGCCGGAACGCCGTCTTCAACTTCCTGTTGGGCAGCCGGCTCATCCCGGCCGTGGCACTCGCGCTGCCCTACTACGCCATCATCCAGGGCCTCCGACTGCTCGATAATCCGCTCTCGCTGATGCTGATCTACACCGTCCTGGCGTTGCCATTCACGGTCCTGCTGTTGACGGCGACGTTCCTGCGGATCCCCAAGGCGATCGAGGAGTCCGCCCAGCTCGACGGGCTGGGGCCGTTCCAGATCCTGCTCCGGATCACGATACCGCTCGCGGCGCCGGGTGTCGTGGGCACGGCGCTCTTCGCGTTCATGCTCTCGTACAGCGAGTTCCTGTTCGCTCTCCTGCTGGCGACGCAACAGGAGACCCGGACGCTACCGGTGAGCCTGGGGAGCGTCTCGGTGAACCCGGACGTTTCGGTCGGCCTGATGCACGCAGCCATCGTCATCGGCATCCTTCCTGTGCTCCTTCTCGTGGTGCCCATCTGGCGATTCATGGTCCAGGGGCTCACGGAAGGCGGCGGGCAGTGACGGGTCGATCCTTGGACGTGGTCCGCCTCGGCCTGATCGGCGCCGGCTTCATGGGCCGGCTCCACGCCGCGGTCATTCGCGACCTGCCCGACGCCGAGTTGGTGGCCATCGCCGAGCCCGATCTTGGCGCGCTCGAGCTCGTCCAGACTCTAGTTCCGGGCGCCCGCGGCTATGCTGACCACGCAGCGATGCTGGCGGGCGAGTCGCTCGACGCCGTCGTCGTCGCGACCCCGGAGCCACTTCACCGGGCACCTGTGGAAGCTGCCGCCCGGTGCGGCCTTCACGTGTTCCTGGAGAAGCCGATGGCCCTCGACCCGTTCGACTGCGACGCGATGCTCGCGACCTGCCAGACGGCTGGCGTCGTCTTGATGGTCGGCTACATCCTGCGCTTCGAGCCGACCTACGTGGCGCTCCACGCCGCGGTCGAGGCCGGACGGTTCGGTCGCCCTGTGGCCATGTACGCCCGCCGCTGCGCGACGATCCAGGAGGCGCGACGGCTGGGCGGACGGGTATCGGCTCTCGAATATCTCGGTGTCCACGACATCGACCAGGTCCTCTGGCACCATACCGCGCCCGTCTGGCGCGTGAGGGCCCGAGGCGCACGCGGGCGGGTCTGGGAGGAACTCGGGACGCCCGACACGATCTGGACGACGATCGAGTTCGCGGATGGGGCGATCGCCGTCATCGAGTCCGGCTGGGCACTCCCCGAAGGCTGGGGCGATTGGCCCCCGCCGCCAGGCTGGGCGCCCTTCGGCGACGTCCGCTTCGACCTGACCGGCACTGCCGGCTTTGCCTCGATCGACCTGCGCCAGATGAACCTCGTCGGGATCGACGGCGATGGCTGGATGTTCCCCGACACCCGTCATTGGCCGCAGGTGGCGGGCGGCGTCGGCGGGGCACTCCGAGCAGAGGTCGAGCACTTCGTGCGCTGCGTCCGCACCCGTCAGCCGGCGCTCGTCGACGGCGAGCAGGGCCGGGAGGTGACGCGACTCCTCGCGCTGGCCACGCGCTCGCTGGTCGATGACCGGGACGTCGAGTATCGTGAGGCGTTCGCATGATGAGTCATCGCTGGGCCGAGCTCACGTCGCCGGAGGTCGCCGCCGTCATCGAGCGCGACCCGGTCGTCATCGTGCCCCTCGGATCGCTCGAGCAGCATGGGCCGCACCTCCCGCTGGCCACGGACACGGACATCGGCCTGGCACTCGCCGAGGCGGCCGCCGGTGCGGCGGATAGCCGCGGCATACCGGTCCTGACCACGCCGCCGGTGTGGACCGGGTACTCGCCCCACCACATGGACTTCGCGGGGACGATCACCCTGGAGCCCGAGACCTACCTGGCGCTCGTGGGAGACATCGCCGGGAGCCTCTACCGTCACGGCGTCCGGCACGTCCTGCTCCTGAACAGCCACGGCGGGAACGCCTGGCTCGCGAAGGCCGCCGCGGATCGAACCGCCGTGCGGTTAGGGCGGTCGCCCGTCGTCTGCACCTACTGGGATCTCGTCGCCGACGAAGTGGCGGCGGCCCGCCGCTCGCCGCCCGGTGGCATGGGCCACGCCTGCGAGCTGGAGACCTCCCTGCAGCTCCTGCTCGATCCGGCACGAGTCCGGACCGACCGGCTGGCGCCGAGCGTCATCCCGCCCACGAGCCCCTACCACCACGTGGAGATGTTCGCGGCGAACCGCGTCGCGCTCTATAAGCCATTCAAGGAGTACTCGCCCTCGGGGGTCATCGGCGACCCGACACTCGCCACCCCCGAGCTGGGCGAACGGATTTTCCAAGCAACCGTGGAGGCGATCGTCGATGTCTGCACCGAGATCCACCGTGGCCGCCTCTGACCCGGCCGGCGCCGGCCGGAGCATCCCGTGTCTCAAGCACTTCATCGGTGGGCAGTGGGTTGAGAGCGGGTCGGGTAGGACCTTCCCGGCCTTCAACCCCGCCACGGGCGAGATCATCGCCCACCTGGCCGAAGGGGACCGCGAGGACGCCGACCGGGCGATCGGTGCGGCGAATCGAGCGCGCGACACGATGCGCAGGATGAGCACCTGGGACCGCTCGCGTCTCTGCCGCCGCATCGCCGACGTCATGGAGGCCCACCGCGACGAGCTGGCCCACTGGCTGAGCCTCGACCAGGGCAAGCCCCTGCACGGCGAAGCGCGCGCCGAGGTTGCCGCCGCCATCACTGGCTTCCAGGAGGCGGCCGAGCAGGTCAAGTGGCTCGAGAGCCAGGTCATCCCGGTCGAGGATCCCAACAAGCGGGTGATGACGTTCCGTCAGGCGCGGGGTGTCTACGCCGTGATCACGCCGTGGAACTTCCCGCTGAACATTCCGGTCGAGTACCTCGCCCCGGGACTGGCGACCGGCAACACCATCGTCTGGGTACCGGCGCCGACGGCGTCCGTCATCGCCGTCAAGCTGGCCGAGATCCTCCAGGAGGCCGACCTGCCGGAGGGTGCCATCAACGTCGTGACCGGCCCGGGGCAGTTGGTCGGTGACCAGATCGTCGCGAGTCCCGGCACAGACGCGGTCGGCTTCACCGGCTCGAGCGCGACCGGCGAGCACGTCGCCCGCCGGGCCGCGGGCAAGCCCGTCCTGATGGAATGCGGGGGCAACGGCCCGACGATCATCTGCGACGACGCCGATCTCGAGCTAGCCGCGCAGGCGACGGCGTTCGGGGCCTTTTTCAATGCAGGCCAGGTCTGCTCCGCAGCCGAGCGCGTCCTCGTGCCCCGGCAGCTCCAAGAGCGGTTCGCCGAGCTTCTCGCCGGTCGCGCGCATGAGCTACGTTTGGGCGACCCCTTCGACGAGGCCACGACGATGGGACCGCTGAACAATCCGGCGGTCGCGGAGAAGGTGGATCGCCACATCCTGGACGCCCTCGAGCGGGGCGCTCGGGTCGTGACGGGCGGCAGCCGGGCATCCGGCCTGGGATCGGACCTCTTCTATCACCCTACCGTCCTCGTCGAGGTTCCGCCCGAGAGCGCGCTGGGCTGCGAGGAGACGTTCGGGCCGGTCGCCCCGATCATCCCGTTCGGGGACGACGACGATGCGATGCGCATCGCCAACAGCGGCGACTTCGGCTTGGTCGCAGCCGTCTTCACCTCGAGCATGAAACGCGCCTGGTGGTTCGCCGAGAATCTCCGGGCTGGGCTCGTCAACGTGAACGAGCACACGAACTACTGGGAGCTGCACATTCCGTTCGGTGGGGTCGCGGGGAAACGGAGCGGCGTGGGCCGTGTCGGCGGCAAGCACGCGCTGATGGAGATGACCGATCTGCGCGCCGTGGCCTTCGACCTGCGCTGAGGATCCAGACAAGGACCGCCCGGTCGACCGGGCGAGATCCTGTCGCTGCCCGAAGTCGGGCAGACCCCGCGCTCGGCGCGGGGTCACGTTGAGGAGAATTCTTGAGCAAGGAAGCCGTCTTCACGACTTCAAGGCGCCGGCCACCGCCGTTTCGGTCGCCGAGAGCGCGCTCACCCAGGTGGCCCCGGCCGGCCTCCAACAGCGCGCTCCCAACGAGGAGGACATAACCGAGCGGTTCCCGCTCGATGTCCGGAACACGGCCACCATCCGTGGTCGAGTCCTGCCGTACAAGGGCTGGCGTGCCGGCCCGATCCGGAACCTCGGGCGACTGATGAAAGATCGTGACCTGCGGTTCAAGGTGGTCACCGATGTGCCGTGGCCGTACGACGTCTATTGGAAGGTCCGGAACTTCGGTCCGGAGGCCGAGCTGGCGAACGGCCTGCGCGGCGAGGTGGCGTTCGACCCGGATCCGCGGGGAGAGCATCGTGAGAAGACGCTCTACTCCGGCGCTCACTGGATCGAGTGCTACGTCGTGAAGGACCGCGTCGTCCTGGCCACGGATCGCCATCGGGTCGAGATCATTTAGCGGCCGATCCCGTAAGGACTCGGGAGATGGCGACGACTGCCATCATTCATGGATGGACGCCGCCTCGATCCGGACGGAAGCCGACCTGAGCGATGCCCTTGAGGGCGGCGCGCTCAGCGAGGGCGATCACCTCGATTTCAAGCGCGAACTGACGGCGGGCGATCGCGGGACCAAGGCCACGGCCATCGACCTCGCTTCCTTCGCTATCGAGGGCGGCGCGATCGTCGTCGGCGTCACGCCAGGACGACCGCCCGATCTGGCTCCGATCGCCTTGCTAGGACAGCGGGAGCGGGTCGAGCAGATCGCTCGCCACCGCATCGACCCACCTCTGCGAGTCGAGGTCCGCGAGATCCCGACCGAGGACGACCCCGAAGAGGGCTACCTCGTCCTGACGGTCTCGGCGAGCCAGCAGGCTCCCCACGCGGTCGACCACATCTTCCGCGGACGACATGGCACGACCAACGTCCAACTCACGGCAGCCGAAGTCCGCGCTATGCACAAGCGCGAGCGCGCTGACGCCGCCGCCACGATCAACGATGAGATGGCCGCGTTCGCGAACAGCGAACCGTTTCCTCCCGAGCGGCAGAGGCTCGGTCGGCTGTACCTGATCGCCCGACCCGTCAGTCCCGCCGCGCAGATGCTCGAGCGCGCCGTGGGACCGCGCTGGGCGCAGTGGACGGAAGAACACGTCCGCAATGGCCCAGGGCTCACGAAGGGATTCAGCCCCGACTTCCAGGAGGCCTGGCAGGTGCGACGAATGCCCGTCGGCTGGATCGCCAGCCGCTTCGAGACACCGCATCGGGCCGGCGAACAGGACGGGGAGAAGCACGGCATCGAGGTCGAACTCAGCGAGGACGGGACGATCCGGGTCTTCTGCTCGCGCCCAACGGATTTCT
>JANOTJ010000269.1:0-2336 GCA_031416295.1 Chloroflexota bacterium | reverse complement strand
GACCGCCGATCTCGAGGCCCTCCCGACCAGCGGGATCGACCCGGTCAAGCCGGCCACCCTTGCCTGGACCAGGGCCGCCGTGGCGTTCGCGGCTGGGCGCTACGACATCGCCCGGATCCAGGCCCACCGATTCACGGAGCTCTTCAGCCAGGGCGCCGCCGAAGGGTTCCTCCTGGCCGCCCGATGTGCTCTCCTGTCACGCGATCTGGACGGCGCGCGGGAAGAGTTCGCGCAGGTCGACGGCATCGGCAGACGCGGCCGGGCGATCGACGCCGCCCGGACCACGATCCGGGCCGGTCTCGCTGCCCTCGAGGGCCGCCCGACCGACGCGCTCACTCGCTACCGCGAGGCGTTGCGCGTGTGGCGCGACCTCGGTCTCGTCTGGGATGAGGCGCTCTGCGCGATCGAGATGGCCTCGCTGCTTGATCCGGGCGAGCCCGAGGTCCGTCTTGCGGCGGAGCGGGCCTTCGAGATCCTCACCCGGCTCGAGGCGAAGCCGTTCCTCGAGCGGCTCGAAGCAGCCATGGCGAGTCGGACGCTGGAGCGAGACCCACTGCGATCCGCGGCTGCCGAGAGTGCTTCGGCCGTCTGACTGCCGGCGCGTGCTGACTGATCCCACGGCAGGGCCGAGTGCTCCGCGGCCCAACACTACGGCCACGATGTCGGGGTGCCTCGTCCGTAACCTTGTGGCAGCCGAGGCCGCGTGCGCCATCCGGCCCGAGGCTGGGATGGATGCTTTGGCCACGTCCTGACAATAAGGTTGTACCCGAAGCAACGACAATCGAGCGGTCGGAGTAGCCCCCATACGCTCTTTCCACGAAGACTCTGAAGGGAGCGTTCGGCGTCATGTGACATTGACGGTCTCCGGCTGATCAAGGCGGGTTGTACCCTCGCGCTGGTGAGGCGACCGGACGGCAGAGTAGCAACGCGTTGGCAGGCTTCTGCCATCGGCTGGGAGAAGATGCATGCACGCAAATGGCGATGTCCATCCGGTCCTGCCATCCACGGATCTCATCTCGACTCGGGATGCGATCCATGCGGCCCTGACTCCGGCCCCGGTCGCGGCCCCGGCCATCGGCGCGCCTGCAGTCTCGGGTGAGCTGACGCTGACGAGCTGACCAGGGATGGCGAACCACGACCCGCGGGAGGACCGCGACCCGTTAGGCGACCTGAGGTTTGCGCGGTTCATGCAGGCACAGCACGCGCGGGAAGAGCGCGTCGGAAGGTTCCGCGCCGAGGAGGCGTTCCGCAAGGCCGCGGGTCAGACTCGGCCGTCGTTGCTGCGCCGCCTCGTCGAGCGGATCAAGGGACGCGCCGCGCGCTGAACATAGACACGGTGTCCCGTCGGACCGGCGCGACCCGACAGTCAGGTCCTTGCGTCCCAGGGACGTGCGGCGGGGCGCCGAGGTCGTTGAGGACCCGGCCCTTGATCTGCAGGCCGATAGTCGTGTTGTGGAGTGCTCGCGATCACATGAAGAGATCGCACCGCGCACCATCCGAACATCGCCCAATGGTGGCCACGGGATCTGCTTGGGGCTGGGTTGGCCGGTCGTCAGTGAGCGAGTCGTCGATGAAGGGCGACGACGCCGATGACCGCGGCGATGAGCACGGTCCCGAGCGCGCCGGGGACGGGCAGACGCGGCGGATCGCTCGGAACCGTGTCCGTGTGGGGCGCGGATGGGGTCACGCGGAAGTCGGCGACGGGGAGCATCGTTCGGCCGGAACTCGTCGCCGCACAGGACGGGCAGTGGACCATGACGAGCATGCGAGGACAATAGGCGGACGTGGGGCACTCCCGCCCCATAGCTGAGATCACGTCAGGTCAGCGGCCCAAGTGCGGCCCACCTTCCGATAGTTCGCTTCGCCAGGGACGGACTAACGAGCGGGGCGGTTGCGGACGCAACGATGGCCACGCGAGGGGTCGCCGCCGATTCGATCCCGGGCGATCCAGCCGCCGCTCGAGTACCTGCGCCGGCTCGGAGTGGTTCCCGAGGCACCCGAGCCGGAGTCCGACGCGCCGCTCGATCGGCTATCGCGAGCCGCCACTTGAGCCTCTGCTACCACGCCGGCGGCAGCGGGGGCTTTGCGGCTCATCGCTGAGAGGTCGCGGCGCGCGCGGACCTGGAGTCCTGGATGGTGGCGACCCCGACCTCGTCGTTCGCCTCGTCATACTCGTAGACCAGAAGCATCCATGACCATGGCCCCAGGATGAAGCGGAACTCTTGCCAGCGCCCTCCCAGTTTCGACCCCATCAGTGGGAAGGATGCCAGGGGTTCGAGTGACGCCCGGACGCGCGCTCGCGTTGAGGTGGGAAGGCTGTGGGTGATGATCAGATC
>JANOTJ010000268.1:0-6253 GCA_031416295.1 Chloroflexota bacterium | reverse complement strand
GAGGTCAGAACGATGATCGGCCGACCGCGCAACGCACCTGCCTGTGCACCGTCCGAGGCTTCGTAGCGCTCGGCCTGCTTGCGCGCCCAGTCGGCCGTGCTCGGTTCGTACTCTCCAGTCAGGGGCATGCGCAGGATTCTGGCACGTGTCAGCACGCCGGTCAGCCTCGCCGCGATCGAATGGACCTGAGCGCTTCGAAGGCGAACCGAACGGTGTACCGTCGCCACGAACCGTCGCGATCCGGGCGCCGCCAGGGCCGGCGGCAGGGAGGCGATCCGGGGCTGGCGTCATTCCGCGTGGCGCCGGTGTCGCTCATGGAAGTCACGCCGGCGGCGCTTGATCGGCTTGGCACGGAGCGGCCGATGGTCTACGCCACGCTCGGCACCGTGTTCAACGATCCGACCTACGATCTTCCGTTCTTCCCGGCTGTTCTGGACGGGCTCCGCGATGAGGCGCTGGACCTGGTCGTGACGGTGGGTCCGAACGTGGACCCTGGGTCGCTTGGCGAGCAGCCCTCCAACGTGCACATCGCGGCGTTTCTTCCGCAGCGTGCGGTGCTCGAGCGCTGCAGTGCCGTCGTCTGTCACGGCGGCTACGGGACCATCCTCGACGCGATCGACGCCGCGGTCCCGCTCGTCGTCGTCCCGTTCGGTGCCGACCAGCACATCAACGCGCGCAGTGTCGAACGCCTCGGGATCGGCCTGGTGCTGGACGCGGGGGCACTCACGGCCGAGTCGCTGCGGGCGGCCGTGTCGGCCGTCCTGACCGAGCCGGATTGGCGCCGGAACATCACCCGCTTACGGGACGACTGGCACGCCCTGCCGGGCCCGGATGGAGCGGTAGCGATGATCGAGCAACTCGGCGGCCGAAGCGGATAGGCCCTCCGTCAACCCGTGCCCTCGATGACCAGCGACTCGCCCGGTCGCAGCACGCGGACGTCGACGGCCGGCGCCAGTCGAGCTGCGTGCATCGCGAATCGATCACCGGGTTCGTCCAGTGGCCCGCGCCAGACCCGGTGCAGCTGGCTCGGGTAGAGAGTGCCCCAGTGAATGGGTACCGCCACCGCCGGCTTGATGTCCAGGAGGGCCTCGGCGGCGGTCCGTGGGCCGAGGTGGCCGGGTCCCAGGTGCGGGCCCCAGGTCCAGACCGGCAGCAGGGCAATGTCGACCATGCCCGCGAGTGCCTGCATCGCCGGGAAGCGGCCGGTGTCGCCGGCAAAGTAGACCCGCACCCCGGCGTCCACGATGTAGCCCAGGGGGTCGGCGCGTGGCGCGCCGGGCGAGATCCAATGCCGAGCCGTGACCGCCGTGACCGCGAGCCCAGCGAGGTCAAGCCGATCGCCGACCGTCACCTCCACGACCTCGCCCCGGACCGCGCGCCGAGCTGCCATCCCGAGGCCGCGCGGCACGACGACGAGCGGTCGTCCGGCCACCGCCCCGAGCGAGGCCAGGTCGAAATGATCCGGGTGCCCGTGCGAGACGACGATCACGTCCACATCGCCAAGGGCATCAAGGTCAGGCAGCGGACCGTGCCGCACCAACGGCCCGAGCCTGCCGCGCAGGAACGGGTCGGTCAGGATCCGGACCCCGGCCACGTCCAGGCGGACCGTGGCGTGACCGATGAAGCGCATGTCGAGGGGCGGCCGAAGGACGGGTTCCACGATGGAGGCGTCAGACGGGAGCGCGGGCCGGATCGCGGGCGGGATGCCGAAGCAGGGTCAGCGCCCCGCCGAGGAAGGCGCCGGCGGTCGTCTCGATCAGGTCCGTCATCGTGTCGTCGTAGGTCAGGTCCATGCCCGTCGCGCCGAGCTTCAGGCCGATCCATTCTGCGATCTCCCACACGCCCGCCGCCGCCATGCCGGCGATCGTCGCGACGCCCGCCGCCTCCCAGGAGGTCCTGACCCGGGGCGTTGCGAACGCCCCGACCACTGCCGCGACGATGGCCCCGTCGGCAAAGTGGATGACGTCGTCCACGTGGGCCCGCCGGTAGATGCCCAGCGCGTTGCCGCCCGCATCCGCGAGGAGGGGCAGGGTGACCGCAAGGTCGAGTGCGCGCGGGTACGGATCCTGCCGCCCTCGCAGACGCCAGGCGAGCGGTACCAGCAGGCTCCCGCCGACGTAGCCGATCGCCCGCAGGCGCATGCCCTTGCCGCGATAGCGGGCCGTGTCCGCGTGCAGTACGGCGTCGACAGCCAGGGCGAGGACCGCGACCTTGACCACACCGAGGGCCACGACCCACGCGACATCGACAGACGTAGGGGGAGGTGAGGACGTGGGGTCGGCGGCCTTGCTGGTCACGCCGACATGGTGACGCATCGATCGCGATCGGTGCGTCCGTTCGATCGATCGGCGGCCCGCCTCGAGCGACCGTCGGCGGTGTGGGATGCTCCGCCACGTGGATCGCCGAGCCGTCTTCCGTCTGGTCCTGAGCAATGCCCGCCTGCGGCGCGTCGTGCTCGCCTTCGCCGCCTTCAACCTGGCGGACTGGGCGCGTTGGCTGGCGATCCTGATCTACGCGTTCGAGCGCGGCGGCGCCGCGGAGGCGGGAGCGGTGTCGCTGCTGCAGCTGCTGCCGGCCGCCATCGTCGCCCCGATCGCCGCATCCCTCGGCGATCGGTTCCCGCGCGAACGTGTCCTCCTCGTGTCCTACGTCGCCCAGGCGGTCCTGATGATGGGCACGGCGGTCACCATCTTGTCGGGCATGGCGCCCGGCGTCGTGTACGGCCTGGCCGTGCTTGGGGCGATGGCCATCACCCTTACGAGGCCGGCCCACGGGTCCCTGCTCCCATGGGTTTCACGAACCCCCGCCGAGCTGACCGCGGCGAACGCGGCGTCGGGCACGATGGAAGGCCTGGGCATCCTGGCCGGCCAGGCCACCGCGGGGATCCTGATCCAGCTCGCGGGCCCAGGCGTGGCCCTGCTGGTGGCGGGCTCGATCGCGGGGGCAGCCGCCCTCGCCGTGACGGGTCTCCGGGTCCCGCACCGGATCCCCGCGAGGTCCACGGTGCCGGAGGGAGAACCCGATCAGGAGATCGTCCGGGCCGGGCTCGCGTCGGAGCTCGCCGGCGGGCTCGCCGCCGTCGTTCGATCTCGTGGACCGCGAACGGTGGTCCTGTTGCTCGGTGCGGCCGCCGCGGTGTGGGGCGCGCTCGATGTGCTCGTCGTCGTCCTCGCGCTCGATCTTCTGGACGCCGGCGCCAGCAGCGTCGGCTTGTTCAACGCCCTGGCGGGAATCGGGGGTCTCGCTGGAGCGGCGTTCGCCCTGTCGCTCGCTGGACGCGTCCGTCTCGCGATCCCGTTCGCCGTCGCACTCGTCGCATGGGGCGTCCCGCTGATCGGCATCGGCCTCGTCCCGCTGCCGATCGTGGTCGGCACGCTCCTGCTCGTGGCCGGAGCCGGCCGAACGACGCAGGACGTCATCGGCCGGACGCTGCTCCAGCGGACCTGCCCTGACGCGGTCCTTGCGCGCGTGCTGGGCGTCGTCGAGGGTATGTTCATGGCGGCCTTCGGCCTCGGCTCCATCCTCGTGCCGGCGGTCATCGTGATCGTCGGGCCGCAGGCGGCGTTCGGCCTGGCCGGCCTGTTGCTCCCGATATCGGTCCTGATCGCCTGGCGCTCCCTGCGCGCGCTGGATGCCAGCGCGGTCGTGCCCGTCCGTGAGCTCGCCATCCTGCGCGGCATCGGGCTGTTCGCGCCGCTTGGGCCGCCGGTGCTGGAGCGCCTGGCCCTGCATCTGGAGCCGCTCCGGTTCAGCCCTGGGGACACGATCTTCCATCAGGGCGACCCGGGTGATCGCCTGTACATCGTGGTTTCTGGCGAGGTGGAGATACGGATCGACGATCGGCCGGTAGGCATCCAGGGCCCAGGCACCGAGTTCGGCGAGATCGCGCTCCTGCGTGACGTGCCGCGCACGGCCACGGTCGTCGCCCTGACCGAGGTCGAACTCCTCGCGCTGCCGAGTCAGGCCTTCCTGACCGCCGTCGGCGGCCACCCGACGTCGCGGCTCATCGCCGATGACACTGTGCGCGTTCGACTCGGCGAAGCCGGCCTCTGACAGACTCGGCTCGAGATGCCCTCGCGGGGTTCGCGTGCTTGATCCGAGCCGATGACAGGTAGCTGGCGATGTCCCGATGCCTGGAAACATCGGCAGTTTGACGCTCGGTAGTACCAGCAGTAGCATCCCTCCATGAGCGAACAGACCGGGCGGGAAACAGGCGATCCGGCAGCTGTTGGGAGACCGGCTGCCAAGGCAGCTCGAGCCTCGACTCGCATCAGCGCGGTCTCCCGGAAACGAGTCTCAGTGCGCAGCGGCGCGGGCGCGATCGTCAAGCGATCGGTAAGCCTGGACGCGGACGTCGATGAGGAACTGACGGTCCGCTTCGGCCGCGGCGGCAAGAGCAGGTTTCTCAACAGCGCGGCGCGGGAGGCGCTTGCCCGGGTCAGGCTGACCGAGCTTCTCCGCCGATATGACGAGGAAGTCGGGCCAGTTGCGGAAGCCGTTCATAGCGTCGTTGCACAGCTGCCGCGTCCGCGGTAGCGGATGGACCGACGCCCCAACAAGCCGCAGCCGGCGACCAGTGCGCCGCCAGCATCAAGAAGAACCGTTGTCCTGGATGCCGACGGAGTCTCGAAGCTCGCTCGCCGTGATCCTGCCGTGCGGTCGATGCTCGAGCACGAAGTTCGCGACGCGGACTCCGCACTGGTCGTGCCGATGATCGTCGTGACCCAGGCGATCGCCGGCGGTACGAGCCTCGAGGATGTGCGGACGATCCTCCGCATCGCGAACGAGGTCGCACCTGTGGACCTCGATCGCGCGAGCCACGCCGCAAGCCTGATGCAGGCGACGAAGCTCCTTGACGTTGTGGATGCCCTGGTCGCCGTAGAGGCGTTGCGACGGGCGCCTGCGATCGTCATCACCAGCGACCCACACGACATCCGCCAGTTGCTCGATGCGGACGCTGTCGGCAAGCGCGTCGCGGTCTGGCGCATTTGAACGACCAGTCGACGGAGGATCCACATGCAGGCGGCCGTCCGTGACCGCTATTGGGCGGCAGCCTTCTAGCGGCGACCCGACCTCTCGAGCCAGTTGACGAGCGCCAGCCCGTCGCGTACGGTCGCGACGTGGACGCCGCCGACATCGACCTGCGTAACGCGACCTACCGCCGCTTTGTCGAGCTCGGCCGAGCGCCGAAGGCATCCGAGGTGGCCGCGACCATCGGCGACTCGGAGCAGGACGTGCGGGCCGGGTGGGCGCGCCTTCACGACGCCCACGCCCTCGTGCTCGATGGGGCTGGCGAGATCGCGATGGCGAACCCGTTCGCCGCCAAGCCGACGCCATTCCGGGTTGAGACCGACGGCCGCTCGTGGTACGCAAATTGCGCCTGGGACGCCTTCGGGATCGGTGCCGCCCTCGCGACCGACAGCGAGATCCACACCGCCTGCGCCGACTGCCAGGAGCCGCTCGATCTCGTCGTCCGGGATGGCCGACCCGATGACACGGACCTCATCTTCCACGTCCTCGTCCCGGCGGCGTCGTGGTGGAACGACATCGGCTACACCTGAGGCTCGATGCTGCTCTTCCGGTCGGAAGGCCACGTCGACACCTGGCTGGGCGGGCGCCCACGCGGCGCCATCATCCCGGTCCTCAAGCTCGTCGAGCTCGCCTACGCTTGGTGGGGCGACCGCCTCGCGTCGGACTGGCGCCCGCACACCCGCGAGCAGAACGAGGCCATCCTCGCGCGCCTCGGCCTGACCGACCCCTTCTGGCGCCTCGGCTGACCCGCGACCGCCCGGCAGGGAGCCTGAGCGGAAGCCGTCAGCCCTCGCTTGACTAGTCAAGGGCAGCGCAACATCGTGCGCCGTCGACGGTCCCATCGGTCAGGCGCGCTCCAGGAACTCGAGCACCCGCCGGGTCAGCAGCGCGGTCGCATCCGCGTCATACGACGCGAGCGAGCTGTCAGCGAAGTAGTGCTGGTCGCCCGGGTAGAGGAAGAGCTCGGCGTCATCGACCTTCTCGACGATCTCGCGGGCGGCATCGATGTCGCCCTCGCCGACGAAGATCGGGTCGGCGTCCATGCCGTGGATCTGGACCGGGACGCCGTCCGGCCAGGGCCCGAACGCCCACTCGCCGCTGATCGGAAGACACGAGTAAAAGAGCAGCGCACCGCGGGCCCCGGACCGTTTCTGGGCGAGCTCCTGGGCGATCGTGACCCCGAACGAGAACCCGGCATAGACGAGCTCTTGCGGCAGGTCGT
>JANOTJ010000267.1:0-2403 GCA_031416295.1 Chloroflexota bacterium | reverse complement strand
CGGGAGGCCGGCCCGGATGATCGCCGCGTCGAACGGCGTGTCGGGCGCGAGATCCGCTGGCGGCGGTTCGGCGAACGGGGCCGGCACCGTCACGCCCTCGGCGAGGATGTGGACCTGGGCCAGTGAGATGAGCGGTACCCGCATGACGGCTTCGCACACGCGGGCGAGCGCGAGGTGGCCGGCGATCGGCAGGCGCACGTAGACGGGCCGTCGACCCACGGCATCGGCGACCCGCCGCACGGCCGCCCCGAGGGTCAGCTCGTCGGGCCCGAGCACCGCGATCGTGCGGTCGCGCAGTCGCGGGTCCCCGAGGGCGGCGGCCTCGAGGAGTTTGGCGATGTCATCGACCGCCACGGGTCGCACCGGCCGCTCGTGCATCCCGACGAGCCCGAAGACCGGGAACGTGTGGAGGGCGTGGCTCAGGTGGTCGAGCATATGGTCGCCGCGACCGTGGATGACGCCGGCCTTGAGCACCGTATGCGCGATGCCGCTGGCCCGGACGATCTCTTCGGCGGCCGACTTGGAGCGGTGGTAGCTCGTCGGGCCGTCGGGTCGGGCGCGCAGGAAGCTGAGCAGGACGATGCGCTGGACCCCGACGTCGCGCGCGGCGGTCACCACGGCCCCGGTGCCGGCGATGTGCACCCGCTGGTAGGTCTGGTCGCCGATCTCGCGGTTGATCCCGGCGCAATGGACGACGGCCTCGCAGCCGCGAAGGGCTTCCCTGAGCGCGGCCGGATCCGGCGCTGCGAGGTCGAAGCCCGCGCGCCTCGACAGAGCCACGACCTCATGTCCATCGGCCGCGAGTCGCGCGGCGAGGTGACGTCCCACGAATCCGCTCGCGCCGGTGACGGCGATGCGGCTCATCGCGCCCACCACGCGGCCCATGTGAGGGCGAGGCCGATGGTCACGGCGGCGCCCGCGATGAGGAGCCACGGACCCAGGAACGGGTACTCACAACCGGGACCGCAGCGTCCCTCGGCCGAGAGCAGCAGGGCGAACCATGCGCCGCCGAAGCCAAGCAAGGTGGCGCCCAACCCGGCCGCACGCGGCGGGCCGGCCGCCAGTAATGCGACCGAAACGATCCCGAGGGCGCCGATCACGGTGCCGCCGACCAAGGTCCCGACCCCGAATGCGAGTCCGACCACCAGGCCGGTCAGCCAGCGTCGCCGAATGTGGGAAGCGGTCATCATCGATCTTTGGCCTTCCAGCGTGCTACTCTCGCATAGCAAGTTATGGACCTGAAACCCGCTACTGTCAAGGTGCACGAATCGAACGGTGGCGCGGTCGCGCCCCTTGCGTCGGACGGCACGGGCGCACAGGCCAGCGCGAGGGCGACTGCCGAGTCGATTCGGCTCGATCTCGCCGCCGCGTGGGGTGAGATGGGTGCGGCATGGGGCGTGACCCCGGCCATCGCCCGGGTGCAGGCCTACCTGATGGCTCGGCAGGAGCCGCTGACGGAGCGCGAGGTTCGCGAGGCCCTGGGAATCAGCCACCGCGCGGCCAGCCTGGCCCTTGCCGAAGCGGAGTCGTGGGGCATCGTCGAGCGCGTGTCGGAGCCCAGGCGTGTCGGGCGTCGCGGCCCCGCGGGGGTGGCGTATCTCGCGGTCGGGGATCACTGGCAGTGGTTCGGCCGGGTCATCGCCGAGCGCAAGATCCGGGAAGGTGACCCGATCGTCCTCATCCTGGATCAGAAGGCGGCCCAAGCCGCCACTGCGGCCGCCGCTCACCCGGAGGACACGGAACTCGCGACGCTTCGCGACTGGCTCGCCTCGTTCGTGGTCTTCGTGCGCCTGTTCGACCGAGCCGTCGGCCTCGTCCCACAGCTGGAGCCACGTGAGCTGGAGCGGTCGCTGGGGCTCCTGGGTCGGGTGCCGGATTCGACCATCCTTCGCCTGTTCGATCTGCTCGGTAAACTCGACGATGAGAACGTGTTGGAGCTGGTCGACGCACTGTCGCGTCTCTCGCCGACGGCCGCCCGGCGCGCCACCAAGCTGATGTCCGGGGTGGTCCGCACCATCGCGCGTTGAGCGTCGCTCGCCCGCGCCCGCCCCGGGTCGTGCGGGTCGTGCGGGTCGTGCGGTCGCCGCCCCCTCGGCCCGGCCGCACTGCGCGGCGGAGTTTTCACTTGTAGCACTGGGGCTGCTGGTATGCGGCGTTCTGAGCCATCGATGGGAGGGTCAGGGAGCCGTTCGTGCGTGGCGACGCCTCGGCGCGACTGGATCGAGCAGGAAAGTGGCCAGACCCTGCTGCTACCAGCACTGGTGGTGCTACAAGGGAAAATTATGAGGCGCGACCCGGGACTCGGCGACCCGGGAGCGGCGCGTCCGGCCACAGGCCGCTGCGCCCGCCGCCGCGTCCGGCCACAGGCCCCCCCGCCCGCCGCCGCGCCTGCCGGCCGGGCCG
>JANOTJ010000266.1:0-3030 GCA_031416295.1 Chloroflexota bacterium | reverse complement strand
TCGGTCAGCGGTTCGGCGTATCGACCGCACGGGGCACCCTCATCCAGGCCCGACTGACCCAGCAGGAGCTGGCGGAGATGATCGGCACGACCCGGGAGACGCTGGCGCACACCCTGGGTGACTTCCGGCGCCGTGGTTTCCTGGACTCGGCGAACCACAGTGTCGTGATTCGCGACGCCGAGCGCCTCACCGAGATCGCCGAGGGCGATTGAGGGACCCACCGCCGGCCCTCGGCGAGTGTTCGCCGGCCGAACGACCGGGCGGGAGCCATACTCGTGCGGATGCAACCTGGATCGTCTGTTGTTGGGCTCGTGCGCGGTCTCGCTTTCGTTGGGGTGGCCGCGACCGACGCTGACGAAACACGCGCCCAGAAGGCAACGCTGACACTCGCTTCCGCCCTCGTCGCGATCCTGGCGATCGCCTGGGTGGTGACGTACTGGGTCTTGGGCCTCTTCCAGGCCGCGGCGATCCCCTTCGTCTACCAGGTCGTGTCGGTGACGAGCCTCGTGGTCTTTGCCCGCACGAAGAGCTATCGCCTATTCCGCTTCAGCCAGGCGGCGATGATGACCATTTTCCCGTTCTTCCTCCAATGGACGCTCGGCGGCTATGTCGCGTCGAGTGCCGTCAGCCTGTGGGCCCTCGTGGCGGCGATCGGGACGCTCTTCTTCTACACCGCCGACGAGTCGATCCCGTGGTTCGTCGCCTTCCTCGCGCTGACGCTGCTCTCGGGTCTGCTCGAGCCCACCCTCTCGCAGAATCCGGCGGTCATCCCGGACGTGGTCCGGATCGCATTCTTCGTCCTGAACGTGACCGGCGTGTCGCTGACCGCCTACGCCCTCCTCCAGTACGCCGTTCGTGCCCGAGACGCAGCCTCCGCCCGGTCAGAAGGTCTCCTGCTCAACGTCCTGCCCAGGGCGATCGCCGGTCGGCTCAAGCGCGAGCCCGGTGTCATCGCCGATTCCCACGACGAGGTGACCGTCCTCTTTGCCGACATCGTCGACTTCACGCCCTTCACCGAGAGGACCGAGCCAGCTCGGGTGGTGGAAGTACTCAATGAGATCTTCAGCACCTTCGATGCGTTTGCCGAGCGGCACGGCCTGGAGAAGATCAAGACGATCGGCGACGCGTACATGGTCGCGGCAGGATTGCCAGAGCCGCGGCCAGACCACGCCGAAGCCATGGCCGAGATGGCGCTCGACATGCAGACCGAGTTCGGCCGGCTATGCGAGCGGCTGGGGCTCGACCTCGCCATCCGGATCGGCATGGATAGCGGCCCGGTCATCGCTGGCGTGATCGGCCGCCACAAGTTCACGTATGACCTGTGGGGCGACACGGTGAACACAGCGAACCGGATGGAGTCGCACGGACTGGCCGGCCGAATCCAGGTCAGCGAGGCGACCTACCGACGTCTGTGCGATCAGTACGAGTTCGAGGAGCGCGGCGAGATCGAGGTGAAAGGCAAAGGCCGCCGGCGAGCCTATCTGCTCGTGGGGCGCCAGGCAGCGGACGCATCCGCGTAGATGTCGGTCGGCCAGCCCCCACGCTGTTCGGCGAGGAGCTGGCTGTCGGGGTCGTACGAACTCGGTGAAGGCCGGAGAGGATCCGCTCCAATCTGGCCGCTGGCAGACCTATCGCACGGTTCGGGTGAGTGCGTCGCGGAGGCCGCGCGACGTGAGCGTGCGCACGCGGGGGGAGTCGATGCGAGAAAGCCAGCGATCGAGCTCCGCCCGATCGAAGCCGGCTGGTAGCTCCAGCTCGGGGACCCGAGGCGGCCGACCGCCGTGCACGGCGGAGACGTAGGCCAGGTCGAACAGGGCCTTCTCTGGCTTGGCCAACCTCACGCCGTCGTGTTCGTCCCAGCCACCGAAGAGCGCCGGCGGCAGGTGGTGGACGGCATAGGTGCCGAGCTCGGTCTTGACCCGCTTGGCGCTGTCGAGAGATGCGACGCTGATCTCACGCGGGAGCTGGTCGATCATCCCGTGCGCGTTGAGGGCCGACGTGAAGGACACATAGGCCGGATAGGGGCGGGTGATCTCGTCGACGAGCGTCCGCGGGTCGACGGTGTTCGGTCCCACGATCCACAGCCCGTATCGGACATGCCGCGCCAGGGCCTGTGCCTCCAGCGTCCGCATCAGCCGGCTCGCCTGGCTCACCGAGATGTTGAGGGCAGCCGCGGCCTCGCCGGTCGTGATCGTTGGGCCAAGGCGGGAGAGGATGGCAAACGAGGAGAGGCTCATCGCAACATCTCCAGGAACTCGGCAACCCTCGTGACCATCTCCTCCCACACCTCGGGCCGGTTGTAGATCTCGACGAACTCGTCCTCGAGATAGTCGACGACGAGCTCCTCGTAAGCCGCGAACGGGATGGCAAACGCCGCGTCGACGGCCTTGGCCGCAAGTTCAGGGGCGACATCGCCGGGGCGGACTGCGTCCGGGTACGTGGACACCAGGAGGTCGAGGTCGAAGACGTCGCGCGGCTCGGTCTCCTTGCGCTCGGCGAGGACGTGGATCTTCTGTCGGGTGGCTGCTGGCGCGAGGTAGTGGTTGGCCCGCACCGCCCGGAGCCCGGCCTCCCGGCCGACGTCCGAACGAGCGATGTCGAAGCCAACCTCGGGATCGGTCGTGCCGCGAGCGGAGAACTCGATCTTCGAGTTGAGCCAGGCACCCCCGCCCTGGACCGCGAACTTCCAGCGGCGTGTCGTGTCCGTCTGCTTGGTCTTGGCGAGATCGACCAGCTCGACCCCCTGCAATCGGAGGAGGTCAGTGAACGCGCGCGAACCGAGCACTCCATCGACCCGCTCTTCGGCCCGCCAGAATGCGGAGCCGACGTAGTCCAGGTCGATGTCCTGGGATCGGCGACGGCTGTCAAAAAAGAGCCTGAGGTTCGCCCTGGGTCAACGTAACCAGCCCCATCTGGTGGATCGCAGCGATAAACAGGCCGCACGCGATCCCGACGCTCTCGCGAGCGTAGTAGTGCTTTCGCACCGAGCCATCCGGGGACCAACCGTGGACTTGTTCGAGTATGACCACG
>JANOTJ010000265.1:0-4145 GCA_031416295.1 Chloroflexota bacterium | reverse complement strand
GCGGACGAGCAGTGGTTGCTCCCAGGTCGAGAGCAGGTCCCCGGTGATCCCACGCAAGAAGACGATGTCCATCGGACCACGGCCTACCAGCTGGTAGGCGATGGCCACGTCGCCGCTTCTTGCGTACGACACGTCCGGTGGCTTCACGGGTCGAAGTGTCCTCCATAAAGGCACGTGGCGTCAGACCCCACTGTTGTGCCGGCCCGGCCGGAGGGTGTCGGGCGCGTGCCGAATGGCATCCAAGACGGTGCCTTGTACCCTCGGCCAGCCGTCATGTTGATCGCCTCGATGACGGCCACCGTGTCTCCCGATGTGCTCGCGCAGGTCCCCCTCCTTGCGGGCCTCGATCGTCGCTCACTCCAGCAGTTGGCCAGGACGATGAAGGACCGCACCTTCCGAGCCGGCGAGCACGCGCTCGATGAGGGCAAGTCCGGCGTCGGGTTCTTCATCGTCCTCGAGGGCTCGGCGACGGTTTCCATCGGCGATCGCGAAATCAGGCGACTCGGCCCCGGCGACTGGTTCGGTGAGATCGCGCTCCTGACCAACAACAGCGTCCGGACGGCGACAGTCACCGCCGAAACCGATGTCAAGTGCGTCGGCCTGACCGCCTGGAGTTTCCGGTCTTTCCTCGCCGAGCACCCCGACATCGCCTGGCAGGTCATGGTGACCATGGCGCGCCGGATCGCCGACAGCTCGCAGACCCAAGCAGCTCCCGACCGGGGAGCCGGTCCGTACGCCGGGGAGCCGGTCCGTACGTCAGTGTGCCTCCCGCCGGCAGCGCAGCAGCCTACGACCAGTGTTGGACTCGCCGTAGACCGCGACTTTCCCCGCGGTCGGCGCTCCGGTCGGCGTCTCGGCTGAGACCGACGCCGTCAGCCCCGGTGTGGGTGTCGGTGGTCGCGGCCGGCCCCGGCGTACAGGAGGCCACCAGCCAGGCGGCGGACAAGGGCATCAGGGAATGACGGAGCCGGTTTGGCCGGGTACTCGATCGCCATCCGCTCGAAGTAGTCGATGAACGCCTGCGGCCCATCGGCGACGCCCGGATTGTGCTGGCGGTATTCGGAACCGACGTAACGCTCGATCGCCTGGCGGGGCATGTTCTCGTTGAACATCAACTGGTAGAACGAGATCGCGTTCTGCTTGTTGACTTCTGGTTGCTGCGCCACGGTTCAAGGCCTCCTTCCAAATGTTGACAGGCGGAGCTGCGACAAATCGTTCGGGGCGATGATGCGCCTCCTGACGATCTCCGGGACGCGCAGGCGACAACGCGCCCGAAGTCTCGCCAGTCTCGCCAGTCTCGTCCGAGCTCGATGGCCGTCGCGGCGATCAGGGCGTCAGAAGTCGCAGGCGGTGGATTCGCCGGCTCCGACCGGGCCGTTCCGCGAGGCCCTCGCATGTCCCGGACAACGTACGCTTGGGTCGTACATGTTCGTCGTTCTGATCGTGGAGGCCGCAGTCACGCCGACGCTGACGCCCTAGTTGAACTACACCTCGTCGATCAGGTGCTCGCGGTGGGCCCGGGAGCTGGCGGCACGCGCCTGAGGTCGCGTACGGCATCGAGATCCGGCACGACGACCCCGCCGAGTACCGTTCGGCCCGCGCTTGCGGGAGTGAGTCCTACGGGATGGTCGGGACGATCTCGGATGTGAGATACGTGTTGTAGCCGATGACCAGCGGGGGCTCGGCGTCGAGCCAGTCGACCTTGTGCAGGAGGACGTCCTCTTCCGCCAAGAGCACAGAGGTCTCTGGATCGAAGATCAGGACGCGCCGCTCGAGGCCACGACTGGACTGGTCATTCGTCATCGAGACCGCCGTTCCAGTTCTGCCGGCCCGATCAGTCATCGAGCCAACGAGTTCGACCCCACCGAGACCTGCGGCGACCCGATAGAGGGCAGCACGCAGCTGCGGCGCGGCGACCGTCTCGCGGAGCAGGTCGCCCACGATCGTGAAGCGCTCATAGTCGGTGGCGCCGCCACCACTCGCCGCGCGTGCGTCGATGATTCGACGGAGGGCTCCCACGTCGGTGGACAACGCGTCGACGTTCTGGTAGTAGAGGCTGCCTGGCCCGGGCTGCGGGGTCCCGGGGTCCACGCCCGGAGGCGTCGTGCCGAACCGCGTGTCAGAGAAGGGCTCCGCGCCCAAGTTCGGCGAGCCTTCCGCCACCCAGGCCGCTTTGTCGGCTGGCCCGAACCAGATCGGTTCGCCGCGCCTCTCGAGGAGACGCCCTGAGCCGTCCGGCTTGATCCAGATCTCGCGGCTGACCGGCACGAGCGCCCAGACGCCGTTCGGGCGTTCGGGCCCGCCACCGACCCCGTGGAGGTACGCCCCCTCGGACTTCGTGTATCGATAGCCGTCCCCGGACGCGTCCTGCTGGGCGGCGGCGATGTCGGCGGCGTGGTTCAGGGCGGCGGCGGCCGCCGGATCAGGCCGGGGCCCGAGCGGGAGTTGGCCGCTGGCCAATACCGCGACGAGGCCCAGAGCGGCCAGCGCGCCGACGACGCGAGGACGCCTGAGGCCCAACCGGCCGTCGGGCAGCCACCGCCGGCGATTGGCAGCGGCCTCGGCATGGGCCACGAGCGCCGTGCGGGCGGCCCGCTTCGCCGCGGGCTCGGGTGGCGGAACATCGCGTCCGAGGGTCCGCAGGGCGTCGATCTCATCCATCGGTATCAAGAGCCTCCGTGAGGGGTTTATCACTCAGGTATTGCCCGGAGTCGCCAAGCAGTTCGCGGACTCGGCGTCGGGCGCGATGGAGCCGGGATCGCACGGTGCCGATCGGGATTCGCAGCGCCACGGCGATCTCCTCGTACCGGAGGTCGGCCCAGGCGGACAGGAGGAGGACGTCGCGGTCGCCGGCCGAGAGACGGGTCAATGCGTCGGCGATCGCCGGTCCCGCCCGTCCCGCGTCGAGTCGGGCCTCGACTCCTCCGAAGCCGCCGTCCGGGTCGGCCGGGCGGTCGAGACGCGCGTACGCCCGGAGCCGTCGCGCTTCGCCGCGGTGGTGGTGGCGCAGGAGGTTCGTGGCGATCCCGAAGAGCCATGGGCGCGCATCCGGGCGCGCGGTGTCATAGCGGCGGCGCACGTCGAATGCCGTGGTGAACGTCTCGGCGGCGAGGTCGTCGGCCAGGTCGAGGCCCACGCGGCGGGCGAGATAGCGATGCACGGCGTCGTAGTGGCGATCGAAGACGGCCGCGAACACGAGCGGTTCGACTCGTGAAGCGGCGATGATCTGGGCGTCCGATCCTGCCTCCACCGACCTATCTTGCCCGGACCCCCGGATCCGGTTCGCGGCGTCGGTGGTTGGACCGTCGCTTCGCTGCGCATGGGGATCCGGGGCTCACTGGGATGATCCCAAGGCGACCCAGTTTCTCGCACGACCCACCGGTTTGCCAGGGGGAGCCTGTGGCTTGTTCGCTGGCTCGACGCCCGAGGCAGGCAACCGCTCTCGCTCGGTCGATGACGCGGCTGTGCGCGCGGTGGTCGCGTCCATCGTCGAGCGTTTGGTGTCCCGATGACGATGCACGCCGGCCTGGCGAGCGGTCGTTGGTGGACGCTGACGCTCGCGGAGCGGCTGGGCAACGCGGGGGCCGACGTCGGCCGCGCGATCCGGGCCAGGCAGCAAGGCGACCAGGGGCGCTTCGACGCGGCCCTCGATCGCGCGTTGGAGCTGCTTGACCTGACCCTCGCGGATCGTCAGCGAGGATCTCCAACGCGACCGGAGGATCGGCGGGGTTCAAATCGCCAGGCATCGACGTCGCGGACGGGCTCGAAGCCGATCTCCTGGTAGATGTGGTTCGACGTCTGGTTGGCCAGGTCGGTGTACAGGCAGACGAGGCGTCGGCCGGCATCGAGCTGGGCCTGACTCACGGCCGCCACGCAGGCCGACGCATAGCCCTGCCCGCGGTACGCAGGCGGGGTGTAGACCGGTCCGATCCGTGTCCCGTTGGGCGTCCGGGATCCGGCAACGGCCATCGACACGGGCCCGACGCGATCCCACAGGAAGACACCGCCCTCGGCCAGGCGCCGGTCGACCAGCGCCCCGACATCAGTCAAGGGAGCGTCCGGCAACGCCTCGCGACCGAACGCCTCGTACCACGCGACGACGAGGCGCCGGTCGGCCGGGACCGCACGGCGGATACTCCCGGGCG
>JANOTJ010000264.1:0-4527 GCA_031416295.1 Chloroflexota bacterium | reverse complement strand
CGATCGGGCTCAGCGCGACGATGGCCTCGGCCGTCTGTCGCGTCCGCGCCAGCGGGGAGTGCACGAGCTCGCGTGGCGCGCCGGCGGGCACGGGCAACGCGGGCGCGTCGTGTGGGTGGGCGAGGCGCGCCCCGAGCCGTGCGGCCTGGACCAGTCCGGTCGGCGACAGGGGGGTCTCCGCCTGGCCCTGGAACCGACCCTCGACGATGTACTCCGACTCGCCGTGGCGGGCGAGAACGAGCGTCGCGTCGAGGCCCTCGGGGATGAGCGGCTCGGGCGCGCTCAGCGTTCGCCTCCGAGCCGGATCGTCCACAGCTCGATGACCGCATCCAGCGCGCGGATGGCTTCTGCGACCGCGGGCGGCACGTCCTCGTCGAGGGCCAGGATCATCAGGGCGTCCTCGCGCGGTCGCGTCCGCCCAAGGTGCATCGCGCTGATGTTGACGTCGGCCTCGCCGAGGATGGCCCCGATCCGGCCGACCATGCCCGGCCGGTCGTGGTGGCGGCTGATGAGCATGACGTCGGACGGAGCGAGGTCCAGACGGTACTCGCCGATCCGGGTGATCCGCGGCTCGCCGCCACCGACCGTGCCGGCGACGGTCACGCCGCCGCTCGGGCCGTCGGATGAGATGGTCAGCTGGGCGGCGAATGCACCCGCGTCGGGCGTCTTGCGCTCGACCACGGTGATGCCCCGGGCCTTCGCCAGGGCCCCGGCGTTGACCAGGTTCACCCGCTCCGTGGTGGACGTCTCGAGGAGACCGCGCAGGACCGCCGCGGTCAACGGCGAGCCATCGAATTCGGCGAGTTCCCCGGCGATCTCGAGGGTCAGGGTGCGGACGCCGCCACGCGAGAACTGGGCGAAGAAGCGGCCCAGGATCTCGGCCAGGGGCAGGTACGGGGCGATCGCCCGGGCCGTCTCCGGGGTGAGCAGTGGCGCATTCACGGCGTAGCGGGCACTGCGCCCGTCGAGGACGTCCAGGACCTGCGCCGCGACCTCCTCGGCGACAAGGATCTGGGCCTCGGCCGTGGACGCGCCAAGGTGCGGCGTCAGGAGCGTGTTCGGGGCGTGCAGCAGTGGCGATTCGGTCGGCGGCTCGTGTTCGAAGACATCGATCCCGGCGCCGCCAAGGTGGCCGGACTCCAGGGCCTCGGCGAGCGCCGTCTCGTCCACGATGCCCCCGCGAGCCACGTTGAGCACGATCGAGCCGGGCTTGAGTCGAGCGATCGCCTCGCGCCCGATGAGCCCGCGCGTCGCGCGCGTCAGCGGGACGTGCACGGTCACGACATCGGCACGAGCCAGCAGCCCGTCGAGGTCCACGAGCTCCACGCCGTGGTTGGCCGCCTGCTCGGCGGTCACGAACGGATCGACCGCGACGACGATCATGTCCATGGCCCGGGCGCGCAGGGCGATGGCCTGGCCGATCTTGCCCAGACCGATGATCCCAAGGGTCCGGCCGCGCAGTTCGAGACCGGTGAACTGCGCGCGTTTCCACTCCCCCCGACGCATCGAGGCATCCGCCGCAGCCGTCCTCCGGGCGACGCCGTAGAGCAGTGCCAGGGTGTGTTCGGCGGCGGCGATCGTGTTGCCGGTCGGGGCATTGACCACGGTGATTCCCGCCCGGGTCGCCGCGTCAAGGTCCACGTTGTCCACCCCGACCCCGGCTCGTCCGATGACCACCAGCCGGCTTCCCGCCGCGATCAGATCGGCATCCACCTGGACCTGGCTGCGGACGATGAGCGCGTCGTAGTCGGGCAGGATGGCCGCGAGCTCGTCCGGGCTGCAGCCGATGCGCTCATCGACCTCGTGATGGGCGGCAAGGAGCTCGATGCCCTCGCGTGCGACGGCCTCGGCGACGAGGATCCTCACGCGCGCGCGCCCACCGCGGGAGCCGCCCCGATCGCGGGAGCCGCCCCGATGACACCCAGCGAGGTCAACGCGGCGACCTGGGCGGCGGCCACGGCCGCTCCGGGCGTGATATCCCGACCCTGGGCCAGGGACACGAGCTCGAGGGTCGCGATCGCGCCCAGGATCTCCTCGACCGTGACCGACCCGAGGTGGCCCATGCGGAAGATCCTGCCGGTCAACTTGCCCTGCCCGCCGGCCAGGACCACGCCGCGCCGCTTGACCTCGGCATTGAACGCCTTCCAGTCGAGGGAATCGGGCACCTGCACGGAGGTGACCGTGCGCGAGGCGTGCGCAGGATCCGCGAACAGGCTGAAGCCGAGCGCAGCGAGGCCCGCCCGGGTCGCCGCGGCGCAGGCCTCGTGGCGGGCGAAGATGCCCTCGGCGCCCTCGGCGGCCATCAGGCGCAGCCCCTCATCCACCTGGAACACGACCGCGATGGCCGGCGTGAACGGTGTCTGGCCGTTGGCGTGGGCATCCCGGTGGGCGCGCAGGTCGAGGTAGAAACGCGGCATCGCGGCGGTCGCCATGGCCTCCCAGGCGCGTGGCGATGCCGCGATCATGGCCAGGCCCGGTGCCGCCATCCAGGCCTTCTGCGACCCGGTCACGACGAGATCCACGCCCCACGCGTCCATCTGGAACGGCACGGCGCCAAGGCCCGACACGCTGTCGACGAGGATGAGGGCGTCGGGGGCGACATCGTGGACGACGGCCGCAAGCTCCGCGATGGGGTTCATGACGCCGGTCGAGGTCTCGTTGTGGGTCAGCAGCACGGCCCGCACGCCGGGGTTCGCGGCGAGCGCGTCACGCACCGTGGCCGGGTCGGCCGCCTGGCCCCACTCGACCTCGAGCCTGGTCACGTCGGCGCCGTAGATACCGGCGATCTTGGCGAACCGGTCGCCGAACGAGCCGATGGACACGCCGAGGACCCGGTCGCCGGGCGACAGCGTGTTGACGACCGCGGCCTCCAGGCCGCCCGAGCCCGCCGTCGAGATGACCGCGACGTCGCTGCTGGTGCCGAAGAACGGCTGCATGCCGGCGATCACACGAGCGAGCATCGCCGCGAACTCGGGGCCGCGGTGATTGATCATCTGGCGCGCGCCGGCCTCGCGCACGGACGCGGGCAGGGAGATGGGCCCCGGGATGCGCAGGTTCGGTTCGAAGCGGTCCATCGGCTGACTCCTGGTGGTTGGGTTCTGCGTGAAGATCGGTGTGACGGAGCCCCGATGGTGCCACGACTTGCGCGCGGTCGTCCGCTCCCTGGCCGATGGCGGCCCGCGCCTCGTCTCGCCGACCCTCGCGGATCTGGCCCGTGCCGCTGATCTGCTGGAGGCCGCAGCCGAACATCGCCCGCGCCTTGCCGACGCGGTCCTCGTCGCCTGCGCCGAGCGCCTCGGCGTGCGACGCATCGCCACCTTCGACCGGCGGCCGATCGCCGTCTTCCGGCCGCGCCACATCAAGGCCTTCGACCTCGAGCCTTAGCCGATTCGGGGTACCATCCGCGACCGAGCTCGGTGTCGAGCGTCGCAACATCGGTCGGTCGCGCGTCCCAGTCGCTGCTCAACGCCGCAACGACCAAGCCCCTCCACGAGTCCCTGCTTCACCCATGGCCCAACCGCCCCCCATCTCGTATCGCCTCCAGCGCCGCCGTCCGTATCGCCCGGATCCGCGCGGCGAGCGTCGCTACGTGCGCATCGTCACCATCCTGTGTGTCCTGGCCATCGTCGCTGCGGGCCTCGGGACGTACGCCGTCGCGACCGATACGTTCGGGGCGGGTGAACGCTGGCAGTCCGCGCTCGACCGAGTGGACCGGTTCATCGCCGGGCCGGTCCCGGTCAGGCCTGGCCCGGCCACGGTCCTTGTCACCGAACCGCCCGAGACCGAAGCGCCCTCGCCGACGCCGGTCCCATCGGGGTCCAGCGAGCCAGGGGCGACGCCGGCACCGACTCCCAGGGCCACGCCTGCGCCCGTCCGAACAGCGGTGGACATGGACATCACGGACGATCCCGAGTCCGTCTTCAACAGCCAGGTCGACAAGGACTGGTGTTCGCCCGCGGGGGTCCAGATCGTCCTCGCCCAGCTCGGCCTGCTGGGCAGGAGCGACGACGAGCAGCGCGGGATCGCCGGCCGTGTCCGAGAGTGGGAGTCGTACGACGACAGCCGCAACGGCAAGTGGGGCCCGGCCGCCATGGCCCTGGCGCTCCGCGCCTACGGCGCCAAGGGCTACGAGATTCGCGCCTTCGAGGGGCGCAAGGCGGCCCTGCGCGACGCCGCAAAGGCGATCCAGGCGACCGGAGCGCCGGTGATCCTGCTGACCTGGCGCGGGGCCCACGCATGGGTCATGACCGGCTTCCGAGCCGATGCCGACCCGACGATCTTCAGGGACGCGCAGGTCAGCGGAGCCTACATCCTGGACCCCTGGTACCCGCGGGTATCGAGCCTGTGGGGCGCGTCCGACGGCCCAGGCGTCTTCCAGGACGAGGACGAGATGGTCCGCAACTTCCTGCCCTGGAAACGCCCGGAAGGCACGTATCCGGATCGCGACGGTCTGTTCATCACCGTGGTCCCGACGATCCCGGTGGGGTAGGCCGCCCAGGCGGACGGACCGGGTCGCGACGGGCCGAG
>JANOTJ010000263.1:0-1513 GCA_031416295.1 Chloroflexota bacterium | reverse complement strand
CCGCGATCGACTCCGGGGGCTGGCGGCGATCCGCCTTGCGTACGTCGAGCAGCCGATCCCGGCCGGCGACCCAGCCGCCCTCGCCAGGCTCCGAGCCGCGAGTCCCATCCCGATCGCCGCGGACGAGTCGGTCTCGTCACTCGCCGCAGCCCGTTCGTTGCTGGCCGCCGGCGCAGTGGATGTTCTGGTCGTGAAGCCTGGCCGGGTCGGGGGGCCTGTCGTGGCGCTCGCGATCGCTCGCGAGGCCGAGGCGGCCGGCGTGGACGTGACGATCTCCACGCTGCTTGAGACAGGTGTCGGCCTGACGGCCGCCCTGCGCGTGGCGGCCTGCCTGCCCGATCGCGCCCACGGCCTGGCCACGGCCGATGTGCTGGCAAGCGACTTGCTCACGACGCCACTGGAGGTCCGAGCCGGACGGATGACGGTGCCTGTCGCGGGCACGCTCGAGCTCGACGAGGCCGCGCTGGACCGCTTTGCGATCGAGCGCATCGGGCGCATCGGCGTCGGGCGATGAACGCGATGCCCGCGACCCCGCTTCTGCCCGACCTCGCCCGGTGCCACGCGCTGGATCGGCCGTTCGCCCCAGCCGTACTCGACGGTGACGCGCTGTGGTCGTGGGCCGAACTCGATCGCCGAGCGACGTCCATCGGGGCGGCGCTGACCTCGCGCGGACTCGGCCCCGGCGACAGCATCGGGCTGGTCATCGGCGGGACGGCCCTCGGGATCGCGGCGCTGCACGGTGTGCCGCGCGCCGGAGTCGACGTCGTGCTCGTCCACCCGCGCCTGTCACGACCCGAAATCGCGGCGCTGCTGGAAGTCGCGGGATGTCGTGCGCTGATCGTGGACCCGTCGACCGGGATCGCCGCCTCGCCCGGCATCGAGCGCATCAACCTCGGGGAGGTCATCGACGCAGGCACCCGAGCGCTCCCTCCGGCCCCGGAAACGACCGCCGCCGCCGAGACCACCGCCAAGACCACCGGCAAGACCACCGGCAAGACCACGGAGTTCATCGTTCCGACCTCGGGCACGACCGCCCATCCCAAGCTCGCCCGGCTCCCGCTCGATCGATTGGCCGCGAGCGCGGCGGCCTGGAACGCCGTCCTGCCCGAGGCGACCGGCTGGCTCCTGTCCCTTGGGCTCGCGCACGTCGCTGGGCTCGGGATCGTGTCGCGGGCCGCGGCCGCCGGTGTCCCCATCGTGGTCCTGCCCGACCTCGACGCCGGGGCGCTCCTCGCGACCGTCGATGCCGCGGCCGGCCACGGCATCATCGCCAGCCATCTCTCGCTCGTCGCGACCCAGCTCGCCGGACTCCTGGATGCGCTGGCGGACGCGCCGCCCCCCGACGGCATCCGCGCCGTCATCCTGGGCGGCGGCCCGATCCCGGACGGGCTCGTGCGCCGGGCGATCAGGGCCCGGTGGCCGGTCATCCCCTCGTACGGCATGACCGAGACCGCGTCGGGCGTGGTCGCCGAGGTGCTCGCCGACCGCCCCGGTGCCGACCGCGCCGCCGCCG
>JANOTJ010000262.1:0-1610 GCA_031416295.1 Chloroflexota bacterium | reverse complement strand
GCGCTCCTGCATGACGCCGACGGTGTGGTCGAACGTCTCGAGGTACAACTCCAGGCTCTTGCGGTCTGCGCCGCGCCGGATGTGGGCGGCCAGCTCATTGGCGTCCGTCGTCGGCAGGCCAGCGTAGCCGTACTCGGCGGCTAGGTCCACGATCGTGGCGGCGCGGAGGCCGCCGTCGAGGTGGTCGTGGAGCATCGCCTTGGGGGCGGCGACGATCGTCTCGGTCCTGAGGGTCATGGCCCGCGATGGTACGCCCTCGGCCGGGAGCGGCGGCGGGGAGCGGCGGCGGGGAGCGGGCCCCGAGTCCTGCTCGTGTCAGACACGCTCCACGAACGAACGAGCACGGTCCACACCCCCAGGATGCAGATTCCGTCGTCTGGTCGGCCGATCATGAGGCGTTCGTCTCAGATCCGTGTCTGAGGCGCACACGACCCACCACGCACACGACCCACCATGCACACGACCGGCGCACTCGGTGTCCCGCGGGCCGGCACGTCCACGGCGCGACGACCGCGTCCGTGCTTGGATGCGGCCATGCGACGACCCCTGAGCGTGCTCCTTGCCACGATGCTCCTCCTCGACGGGGTCGGCGGGGTTGCCGCGGCACCCCTGGCGCTATCCGCGGCACCCCTGCCGATGTCCGCGGCGCCAACGTCGGTCACCGTCCCGGCCGTGCCCGCGGCGGTGACCGTCAAGGTCGCCACGTTCAACATCCTGTACGGAGGCGACGAGATCTCCCTGAACAGCCCGGGCGGGCACTGGTGCATGAATCCCGCTGGCTGCGCGGCGTCGATCGCCCAGGTCGTGGCCGCCATCCGGGCCTCCGACGCAGACACCGTGGGGATCCAGGAGGGCACAGGCAACGCCTGCCGTATCGCCGACGCCCTCGACTGGCAGTGCAGCCCCCGCCTACAGGTCATCAGCCGCTTCCCGCTCATCGATCCGCCCGGCGCCGACGGCCTGTATGTCTACAACGAGGTGGCCCCGGGCCGGGTCATGGCCGTGGCCAACGTCCACCTCACGTCCGACCCGTACGGTCCGTACTTCCCGCGCGAGGGCTGGACACTCGAGGAGATCCTCACGCTCGAGCGCGAGCTCCGCCTGCCCGAGGTCCAGCGCCACCGCGATGTCCTGCCAGGCCTCGCGGCGGCGGGCATCCCGGTCGTGTTGACCGGCGACTTCAATTCGCCCTCGCATCTCGACTGGACCGAGGCCGTGTCCGAAGTCCGCCCGGTGGAGGTCCCCTACCCGATCGACTGGCCGGTCGCGCGCGCCCTCGCCGACGCGGGCTTCCGTGACGCCTACCGGGACGCGCATCCCGACCCCGTCGTGGATCCGGGCTTCACCTGGACCCCGGGCTACCCCCGCGAACGCAAGGGCGTGGAGGTCCACGACCGCATCGACTGGGTCCTCCATACGGGCCCCGCGACCACCATCGCGGCCGAGCTCGTCGGCGAAGGCGCGTATCCGGGCACAGACATCGCGGTCGATCCGTGGCCGTCCGATCACCGCTCGATGGTCGCGACGCTTCAGATCCAGGCCGCCGTCCCGCCATCGTTCGCGGCGGTCGTCTCGAGACGTGCGTTCATCGGTGAGCCGCTCCAGGTCGC
>JANOTJ010000261.1:0-1613 GCA_031416295.1 Chloroflexota bacterium | reverse complement strand
GCGCTGGCCGGCCGCGCCGATGGCATCGAGTGACAGGGTTCGTGGCGAACGTCCCGACTCGATCGCGGCGATGATCTCCGGCCAGGCATCGAGCGTCGAGGCGAATCGACCGATGACCTTGGTCGATGGAATCAAGCGGAGCTGGTACTCGATCGCGCCATCCAGGCAGACCTCGGTTCTCTCACCGGGTTTGCGTACCCGGGGGTTCGGGACGAATTCGACCTGTGAGAAGTCGATTTCGGGGATGAAGAATTCGTCGTCAGGATCGAGCTTCGTACGCATGTCGTTCGCGCTTCGTGGCGCGTCGTGCGGTGATGATCCGCGGCCGAGGACCGCGCTCGGACGTTACCACAAGCAGCAACTCGCCTTCCGTGGAGTAGCCGACCATCACGAAACGCTCGTCATCGGGGTCGTGCCGGAGGTCTGGCCACATTTGTCGAGAGGGATCGAGGTCGACGGTCTCCGCGTCCTCGAATGTGACGCCGTGTTTGGAAAGGTTTTCAATGGCCTTCTCCGGATCCCAGGTGTACCGCGACATCGCGGAACGGTACTGACCGCCCCTTACCCCGGGCTTACCTGATGACGCGCGCGGAGGACCTGGAGCGTCTGCTGGACGAGGCCCGCGAGGCCAGTCCGGCCGAGCGGCTGCCGACGTACCGCGACGCGATCGCCGCGTTCGGCGAGGAGGCGATCGAGCCCCTGGCGACGTGGCTGGAGGAGCCCGTCTTCGCCGCCTTCGCCATCCGGACCCTTGCTCGCATCGCGGCGACCCACCCGGACGCGCGCGCAGCCGTGGTCGCCGCCCTGGTCGCCACGGACCGCTTGACGATGCCCGACCACATCGCACGCGACCTGGATGCCGCGCTGGACCAGCTTGGCCTGTCGCCCGCCCGACGATCTGCTGCCGCCCGAGCCCGCGCCGCGGGTCCGCGAGCCACGTCAGCTCGCCCCATCCTGAGCCCCGGCGTGGACGGACGCGGCTACTGGGCGATGCGCACGAGCCCGTGGGAACGCCCGTACATCTGGGCGCAAACACAGCGCGGTCGACTGCGCCAGGGCTGGGGATGGGCCGCCGAGCAGGACCTCGAGGTCATCGCGCTCGCGGTCCGCGCCGGGCAACCCCTGAGCGACGAACAGCAGATGGCCTGGCCGTCGCGCCGGATGATGTCATCCGAGCCCGACGGGATGCGCCCTGGCGACCTGATCCTCGTCCCGAACATCCCGGAGTGGGGCCTCGTCTGCGTCTTCCGCCTGGTTGCCTCGTACGAATTCGCCCCTGACGCGCCACGGCGATTCGACGACCGGTTCGGGGACATCCTGCCGGTCCAGCTGATCGCCGGCCCGATCAGTCGGTACGATCGGACGGTCTCGGACGCCCTCCAGTCCTCGATGCGCAACCCCGGGCGCCTGTGGAACATCGCCCCGTATGGTGGCGACGTGGAACGTCTGACGATGGCGCCGACCCTGGGTGGGCGACAAGAGCTGGAGGCACCCGAGTGACTGACGACTCAGCAGCCAACGAAGGTCAGCCCGCAACGACGCCAATATCAGCGCCCTGGCATCCGACCAAATACCCGAGCACTGATCGAATGGCCGCGTTGCCCTCCGGCGGA
>JANOTJ010000260.1:0-3905 GCA_031416295.1 Chloroflexota bacterium | reverse complement strand
GAACGCGAAGTCGTCGGTCATCGGGACCAGTACGGGGTGCCCACCGTGGAGCCGGGTCTGCGATTCGAAGAAGGCGTAGGTCGGGACCGAGATCACGGCCTCGTCACCAGGTCCGATGAACGAGCGCGTGACGACGTCCAGCACCTCGGTCGAGCCGTTGCCGAGGATCAGCGAATCGGGCTGGACGCCACAGAACCCGGCGATCGCGGCCTGCAGGTCCTCACCCGAATTGGGATACAGGTTGGACAGGGTGAGAGCCTCGTGTGCCGCCGCGATGACCGAGGGCGACGGTGGCAGCGGGCACTCGTTGGACATCAGCCGATCGAGTTCGCGATGGCGCCAGGCGAAGTCGTGATGGCGCGCATCGTATGGGGACGCTGAGGCGATCCCGGGTCGGATGAACTGGGCGATCGCGAGATCGGTCATGACTGGGATCCTCAGCGTGCTCGTTGGGGGTGGGACCGTGGCGGAACGAGCGAACGGCCGGGCGCGAGGGGGCGACCCGGCCGTCGCATGGGTCAGACGGGTTCGACGAGGCCTGCGCTCGGCACCTCCGCGGATGGCGTCGGGCCCGGCGACCCGGCTTCACCGCGGCTCAGGCGTCCGCGCAGGACAGCGAAGTACCAGGCCGCGGCGATGACGAAGAAGACACCGGCCATCAGGGCCGTCTGCTGATTCGCCTCCGGGATCGTCAGCACGGCGATCACGATGAGCGACCAGACGAGCGCGGTGATCCGGATGGGCCCCGCCCAGCGTCCAAGGTCGAAGGCGCTGCGGGCGTTGAGGGCACCGCGCCGCCCCGCCAGGATCGCGGCCAGGACGGTCAGGGCGTAGACCACGTAATAACCGACTGCGGCCATCCCGACGATCAGGACCAGGGCCTGGTTGGCGAAGAACGTCCCGACGATCACGAGTGTGATGGCGAGCGAGCCCGCCAGCAGCAGCGCGCCCGAGGGCGAGCCGGTCCGGCTCGAGACCGTGGCCAGGGCACCTGAACCCGGGAGCATCTTGTCACGGGACATGGAGAAGATGAGTCGCGATGCGGCGGCCATGTTGGCCAGACCACCCGCGTACAGGGCGACCATCGCCACGATCTCGAAGATGAGCGCACCGGTCGTTCCGAGCGCACCCTCCAGGACCGCGATGATCGGCACGGACGCCGAGGTGGTCGCGCCCAGGTCGCGGATGTTGATGGTCAGGGCGACGATCATGAAGAAGCCGATGACCACGCTGACGACCAGGGACGTCACGACCGCCTTGGGGACGTTGCGGCGAGCGCCGACCGTCTCCTCGGCGAGATCGGCGGCGCCTTCGAAGCCGGTCAGGACCCACATGCCCAGCAGCCCGGAGAGCAGGAACGCGACCAGGAACCCGCCATCACCGACCGTACTCGTGGTCAGGAACCCGAGGCTCTGGACGGGATTGGTCACGAATCCGACGATGAGCAGGATCAGGGTCAGGACGATGGACAGTCCGAGCTCTGCGGTATACGCGGCAACGTTGTTGATCCTCGCCGCGATGCGCACGCCGGCGAGATTGATGAGCAGCTGGCTGCCGATCAGGGCCCCGGTCACCAGCAGGATGTTCGTCGGGTTGATCTCGATGCCCAGCCTCGAGGCCAGGATCGGCGCCAAACCGAGATTGAGGCCGGTGAATCCCGGCGTGAAGGCCATCAGGCCGGCCCACCCCACGAACCAGCCGTAGTGCGGGTTCACGAGTCGGCTGGTCCATTGGAACGCGTAGCCACTCAGGGGTATCCGCCCGGCCAGGTCGGCCAGCACGAGGGCCACGATGATCTGTCCGACGGCCACGATCGGCCATGTCCAGATGAACGCCGGCCCGACCGTCCCGAGAGAATAGGCGAAGACGGTGAAGATGCCGGCAGTGATGCACATGCACGAGATCGAGATCGACAACGAACTGAACAGGCCCATCGACCGGCTCAGCTGGGGCTCGTAGCCGAACGACCGCAATTCGCGGGCGTCGTCATCGATCGCGGGCGTTGACGCAGGGGATAGCGACATGGGTGACGTCCTCCTCCTCCGACGCTGGGGTTGGGGGTCAGAGCCCGGCCGAAGCCGGTTGGGCTAGCTCATCGACCTATGTGGAGCTCGCTCCATCGACCCTCCGTAGCGACGGCGCCGGCACGACGAACCGAGCCGCGGTCATGCGCGATCCACCCGGTCGCCGTGCCGTACACGGCGGACGCTCAGGTTGAACACGGCGGGGACGTAGCGCTCCGAGGAGTACAGGACCGGCCGCTGGGACGAGGACCGTTCCACCTGGTCCATCCGGATGACCGCAGCACCGACCGGGATGCCCAGCGCCGTGGCCAGTTCGACGTCGGCGTTGATGGCCGTGACCTCGGCGTCACCGCCGATCAACTCGACGTCGCAGGAGCCTTCAAGGAACTGGTAGACGGACTGCCCGGCGTACCGTGCGGTTCCGACGACGGACATCGGGATGGTGTCGATGACGTGCGCGGCCGGGACGTCGTTGACCCGGATCAGGCGCTCGATCCAGAGGAGACTGGACGCAGGGGCGATCTCGAGACGCTCCGCGATCGACAGCGGAGCACGCTCGACCGAGGTGCGCAGGACCTCGACACCGAGGCGCTGGTTGGCCGCCGCGACCGCCTCGGTGACGCCCAGGTCCACGTCGAACCGGCTCGAGATCGTCGGGCGCGCCTGGGTCACGAAGGTACCCACCCCATGGATGCGTCGGACGAGGCCATCCCCCTCCAGGCTGCGCAGCACATCACGGATGGTCGGCCGGCTGACGCCGTATTCCGACGCCAGCTCCGGTTCCGACGGGAGGCGATCGCCCGGTGCGTATCGGTCGCCCAGCGTCGAGAGCACCTCGTCGCGAACCTCGACGAAGAGCGGTGTCCTCACGCGCCGAGCCGCAGCTGCACCCATCGACGTAAGATGTCAGATGTATGACATCATGTCAATACCCGTCAGCGAGCGGGTCGTCGAGACTCGGTCGGCGTCGCCGGGGCGGCGTCCTGGAGGGTCGTCAACACCCGCTCATGGAGCCGCCCGTTGGTGGCCAGACCTTCGCCCTGCTGGAACGAGCGCTGCCCGTCGAAGTCGGTGATCCGGCCGCCCGCCTCCTCGATCAGGAGCCACGGGGCAGCCAGATCCCAGGGCCCGAGGTCCTGCTCCATCATCGCCTCGGCCGCACCGTCGGCGACAAGGGCATAGCCCCAGAAGTCCCCGAAGCCGCGCTCACGCCAGACCTCATCGAGGAGTCGCTCGAAGCCCGCGGCCACGCGCGACGCGCGCATGTCGGTCACCGCCCGGAACAGGATCTGTGACGCGGCGAGGTCGTCGATCGATGACACGCGCAGCCGCCGTGGCCGCGGCGCGACCGGTCCGCCCACGGTCCAGGCCCCTCCCCCACGGAAGGCGTACCAGCGCTGGCCCAGCGCGGGCGCACTGATGACCGCGGCCTGCAGCTCACCCTCACGCTCGACCGCCAGGAGCATGCCGAACAGCGGCAGTCCGCGCATGAAGTTATGGGTGCCGTCGATCGGGTCCAGGTACCAGCGGGTGTCCACTCGGCCGTCCTCGGTCCCGAACTCCTCGCCGACCACGCCGTGACCGGGATAGGCATCCTCGATGCGCTGGCGGACGAGTCGCTCGATGGCCCGATCGGCCTCGGTCACGAACGAGCCATCGGCCTTGGCCGCGACATCGAGCTCGGTCCGAAATGCCGCCAGGGCGATCACGTCGGCCTCGTCGCAACAGGCGAGTGCGAAAGCCAGCCACGAGCGCAGCTCCGCATCCGTGCCCCGACGCAGCCCTGCCGACCATTCGGGGCCATAGCTGCCGTCGCCGGGCGTCATCCGATCGCTCATGCCCTGATCCTCGCATTCGTCGGGTCGTACAGGGGTTCGCGCA
>JANOTJ010000259.1:0-1810 GCA_031416295.1 Chloroflexota bacterium | reverse complement strand
GCGGCCGACCAGGCCCTGTACCGCGTGAAGCGCGACGGCGGCCACGATGCGGCCGCAGCGTCGGACGGCGTCGCGGCCTGAGTGGACGTGCGGCCCTCTGACCGCCGGCCCCCGGAACCGTCGGATGTGCGGACCCGGCGTTCCTGGCAGGTCTTCCTGGGTGCCTCGATCGGGATCGCCGCCGTGGTCGTCATCTCGGTCTCCGACGACGGCGGCCGACCGCTCGACTGGATCCTCGCCCTCCTCCTCGTCGTCGCCGGCGTCGCCGTGCGCGTGTATGCGACGGGCATGGCCGCCGTCGAGCGGCGCAGGGCCGGTGAATCCGAATCGTTCGCCCGGATCCTGTCCGGGCTCTCCCGCTCCGTCTCGCCCGATGCCATCGTCACGGCCATCGTCGAGGAGCTGGCCGACGTCACGGGCGCCGATCACATCGTCGTCGTCCGGCGGCGTCCCGATGCGCTCGTCCTGGAAGCCCGCCTCGTGAGCGCTCGGCCGGGCGTTCCCGATAGCACCACGCTGCTGCCGGTCGATGATCTCGAGAGTTCGGCGGACGGACTGGATGCCCCGACCCGGATCGCCCGCCGCGTTCGTACCGTGTACGGCCTGACCCATCCGATCGTCGCCCCGCTGAGTGCCGATGGGGGGGTCGTCGGCGCGATCGTGCTGTCGCGCCGGACGGGACCATGGCCGGTGTCCACCCAGCGCATCCTGGACGATGCCGCCTCGGAGGCGTCGGCGGCACTCGCCCGCGCCTATTCGCATCGGGACGCCGAGGCTCGAGCCTCCACGGATGCCCTGACCGGCCTGCCCAACCGGCGCTATTTCGACGAGTACGTGACCCTGCTGGCCCGCCGCCGGCGCGCCGGCGATGCCGTGGGCATCCTGATGGTCGACATCGACAAGTTCAAGGTCCTCAACGACACCCATGGCCACGCCACGGGCGACGTGGTCCTGCGCGAGGTCGCGGCGGCCATCATCTCGGCCGTGCGCGAGGACGATGTCCCCGCGCGCTACGGTGGCGAGGAATTCGTCGTGCTCCTGCGCAACCCGGGTCCGGGCGTCGCGCTCGAGGTCGGGGAGCGCATCCGGGCGGCCGTGCGCGGCCTCGATCTGCGCCGCCACGGCGTCGCCGGGGTCAGTGTGTCGGTCGGGGTCGCCGTGGCCGACGGCCCCGAGGAGCCCATCGAGGCGCTTATCGAGGCGGCCGACCGAGCCCTGTATCGAGCCAAGCGCGCGGGCCGCGACCGGGTCGTCGCCGCCTGAGCGGCTGGTCCTGGTCAGCCCGGCGGGGCCGTTGTCAGCCGCTGGCACGTGCCCGCCCCCTCGCCGCGCTGCGGGCAGCGGTACACGGCCCAGCCGTCGGCCAGGAAGCGCTCGACGGACCCTGGTGGCCACGTCGAGCCGCGGACCATGAACCCGCGCCGGTCCGCGTAGTACAGGAGGGCCGGGTTCCAGTCACGGTCCAGGATCGCGACCGGCTGGTCGGGTCGCGTCTCGGCGGCGATCTGGTCGGCGAGATCCAGCAGCGCGGTCGAGACCGGCGGGCGGCCATAGATCGGGAGCACGTAGTCGAGGTGGATCGCAACGCCCGCCGCGAATGCGATGACGCCGGCGGCCAGGGTCAGGCGCGAGACCAGGTGCCGTGACCGGGCGAGCCCGGCGACCGCCGCGCCGATGATCGCCGCGGCCGCGGGAGCGATGGCCGCCGAGTAGTAGTCGTGGACGACGTACAGGTTGAAGAACACCACGATCGGCGCGGCATAGGCGATCCCGACCCAGGCCCAGAATCGCCATTCGCCGCGCCGGATGG
>JANOTJ010000258.1:0-10261 GCA_031416295.1 Chloroflexota bacterium | reverse complement strand
ATGGCCTCGGCGAGATCGTCACGGCCCTGGTCGAGGCCGGCCTTCGCATCGAGCGCCTCGAGGAGCACCCGGAACTCGCCTGGGGGGCCGACTTCCTCGTCGAGTCGGCGCCCGGCAGCGGCACGTTCGTATTGCCGTCCGGGACCTCGGGCTCGCTGCCGCTCGCCTTTTCGCTGCTCGCGACCAGGCCTGGCTGATCAGCCCCGGCTCATCGGGCGTACACTCCCCCAAACAAGCTCTCCGAGCGCGGGCCTCCTGTCCGTTCCGGCCGAGCGACCGGACGAGAAGGACGGAACCATGGTCAAGCACGCCAAGAGCGAACGCGAACGACGCACCGCGGAGCACACCCGGGTCAAGGAGATCGAGGCCGCGTGGCTGGGCAGTCTGCCGCCCGCCGTCCTCAAGAGCTTCAACGAGGACGTCGCTCGGGCCAGGGCCCGCGCGCCCCAGGAGCCGCGCCCCGACATGGCACCGGGCACCGCCCCCCGGCCGCCCCGACCCGGCCGCGAACCGCGACCGAGCAAGGAAGAGCGCAAGCGCTCTCGGCCGTTCTCGGACTGATCAGCCCAGTCGGACGGCCGTTCCCGAGGCCGTGACCATCAACATCGAGCCCTGTCCGACCGTCTCGTAGTCGAGGTCCACGCCGACGATCGCGTCGGCGCCCATCGAGATGGCCGCGGCCTCCATCTCCTCGAGCGCGATGGCGCGGGCCTTGGCGAGTTCCTTCTCGTACGCGCCCGCGCGCCCGCCGACGATGTCGCGGATTCCGGCGAGCAGGTCCTTGAAGATGTTCGCCCCGAGGATGGCCTCGCCCGTGACGAGGCCTCGGTACTCGGCGATGCTCCGTCCCTCGATGGACGGTGTCGTGGTGATGATCATCGGGTGCTCCCCTTGCTAGGCGGCCGGTGTGCTGAACCCGAGGGCGTCCCAGGCCGGCCCGCCTGGGGTCTCGATCAGTTCCACGAGGACGCCGTGGCACGATCGTGGGTGGATGAACGCGACCGGACCCTCGGCCCCTCGACGGGGTGCGGAATCGATCAGTTCGAGACCGTCGACCTGGAGTCCGGCCAGCGTCGCGGCGAGGTCCGCGACCTCGAAACACACGTGGTGGAAGCCCTCGCCCTTGGTGGCGAGGAAGCGCGCGACACCGGTCGTGTCGTCAGTCGGCTGGACCAGTTCGACCTTGGACTCCCCCACCCCGAGGAAGGCGATGCGGACACGGTCGTGCTCGATGTCCATGATCGTCTCGAGTTCCAGGCCGAGCAGGTCGCGCCAGAACATGAGCGCGGTCTCGATGGAGGCGACGATCAGGGCCACGTGATGGACCTTGCCAAGGCCGCGGATCCGTTCGGGGGCGGTCGTCGATCGCATGCTCGCATCGTACTCGGCTCAGACGGTGATGAGCTCGCGGTGCTCGCCCCACGCGACGCGCAGGCGGTCGCTGATCTCGCCGACGGTGGCGTAGGCCCGAACGGCGGCGAGGATCGAGGGCATGAGGTTGCCGCCTTCGCGGGCGACGCGCTCCAGCTCGTCCATGGTGGCCGTCCAGGTCTCCAGGGATCGCTCCGCCCGGACCCGCTGGACCCGCTCGATCTGGCGACGCTCCCCATCCGGATCGATACGTTGGAGGGGCGGCGTGCTGACCTCGTCATCGCGGAACCGGTTGACCCCTACCACCACCCTGTCGCCGGAGTCGACTTCGCGCTGGACCTGGTAGGCGGCCTCCTGGATCTCGCGCTGCTGGAAGCCCCGCTCGATGGCGGCAAGGGTCCCCCCCAGCGACTCGATCTCGTCGAGGTAGGCCCACGCTGCGGCCTCGAGCTCGTTGGTCAGGCTCTCGACGTAGTACGACCCGGCGAGCGGGTCGGGCGTCTCGGTCACGCCAGCCTCGTAGGCCAGGATCTGCTGCGTCCGCAGGGCCAGTCGCGCGGCCTCCTCGGTGGGCAGGGCGAGAGCCTCGTCCCGGGAGTTCGTGTGCAGGCTCTGGGCGCCGCCGAGGACCGCAGCGAGCGCCTGGACCGTGGTCCGCACCACGTTGTTGTCGATCGACTGGGCGGTCAGGCTGGAGCCTGCGGTCTGGACGTGGAACCGACACACCAGCGAGCGTGGGTTGGTCGCACCGAACCGGTCGCGCATGATCGTGGCCCACATCCGGCGGGCGGCGCGGAACTTCGCGACCTCCTCGAAGAGCTCGCTCCAGGCCGCGAAGAAGAACGACAGACGGCCCGCGAAGTCGTCGACATCGAGCCCGCGCTCGACGGCCGCCTCGACATACGCGATGGCGTCGCCCAGGGTGAAGGCCAGCTCCTGGGCGGCCGTCGCCCCGGCCTCGCGCATGTGGTAGCCGCTGATCGAGATCGTGTTCCACCTGGGGAGCTCCACGGCACAGAACTCGAACACGTCCGTGACCAGGCGCATCGAGGGTCGCGGCGGGAAGATATAGGTACCCCGCGCGATGTACTCCTTCAGGATGTCGTTCTGGGTCGTGCCCCCGATCCGGGCCCGGTCCACCCCCTGGGCTTCCGCCGCAGCCACATACATGGCCAACAGGATCGGCGCCGTGGCGTTGATGGTCATCGAGGTGCTGACCTCGCCGAGCGGCAGCCCATCGAGCAGGACCGCCATGTCGGCAAGGCTGGAGATGGGCACGCCGACCCGACCGACCTCACCCTCCGCCGCCGCCGCATCGGAGTCGTAGCCCATCTGCGTAGGCAGATCGAAGGCGACCGACAGGCCGGTCTGACCCTGCCCGAGCAGATAGCGGAAGCGCTGGTTGGTCTCCTCGGCGGTGGCGAAGCCCGCGTACTGACGCATCGTCCAGAAGCGACTGCGGTACATCGTGGGCTGGACGCCCCGGGTGAACGGGAACTCGCCGGGCCTGCCGAGATCCCGGTCCTCGTCCAGGCCGGCGACGTCGGCCGCCGTGTACAGGTCCCGGATCTCAAGGCCCGAGGACGTCACGAACCGGTCGCGTCGCTCAGCGGCAGCAGCGACAGCCCTCGCCCGCAGGGTCTCGCGCCAGCGGGCACGACCGGGGTCGTGGCCCTCTCCGACCGGGCGCTCCGGGTGGCTCACCCGAGGACCAGGAGGAGGTCGCCGACTTCGACCGTGCTGCCTACCGCCGCGACGACGCGTGTGACCGCGCCCGAGCGCGGCGCCCGGAGTTCGTTCTGCATCTTCATCGCCTCCACGACCAGGAGCGCCTGGCCCGCCTCGACGACGTCACCGGCGGTGACCCGGACCTCGACGACGCGCCCCGGGATGATGGCACGTACCTCGAGCGGACCGTCGGGGGCCACCATGTCGGTTCGGTCGCGTGTCGCACGTTCGCGCAGCTCGGCGCGGTCGGCGTCCTCGACGACGGTCTCGAAGCGCCAGCCGTCCACCACGACCTCGATGTGCTGACGACCGAGGGCGTCGGCAACGCCGACCCTCCCGACCACGACCCCGGGTCCGACGATGGCCTCGTCGGCTTCGATCCGTCGCATCGTCGTCTGGGGCCCACTCCCCGCTCCGGACGCGCTGACGCTGACCCGCTGGGCTCGACGGGTCATCGGGGCCAACGATCCGTGGCGGCGTTTCGACCTGCCGTCCGCCAACCGCTCTCGGCGTCGCTGTCCGTGCGCAAAGACGGCTTTGCGCCACGCCCGGGAGCGGCTCTCGGTGCAGGATCTGTACGGGCTGCATCCGCGGCGGCTGCATCCGCGGCGGCGGCGGCATCCGCTGCATCCGCGGCGGCGGCGGCGGCCATCGACGCTCGCTCCGCACGCTCGGCTCGAGCGGTCGCGCCGTCCCAATGGTCGTCGACCCAATCCGTGGACAGATCCCCTCGGGCGAACGACGGAGCGCGCATCAGGTCGCGGTGGAACGGGAGGGTCGTCTGGACGCCGCTCACCACGACCTCGTCGAGCGCGCGACGCATCCGGTCGATGGCCTCGTCCCGATGTGCACCTACGGTCATGACCTTGGCGATCATGGGGTCGTAGTCGGGAGCGATCCGATCGCCCGGCCGGATCGCGGTGTCCACGCGCACGCCAGGGCCCGCCGGCATCACCCACAGCCCGACGCGACCGGGCGCCGGCGCAAAGGCGTTCGCTGGATCCTCGGCGGAGAGGCGCACTTCGATCGAGTGGCGGATCGGAGCGGCCGCCTGCGCGGCCGCAGCCAGCACACCAGGTCGGAGCGGTTCGCCGGCCGCGATCCAGAGCTGCTCAGCCACGATGTCGAGGCCCGTGACGAGCTCCGTGACGCCATGTTCGACCTGCAGTCGCGCGTTGACCTCGAGAAACCAGAACCGACGGTCGCCGTCGAACAGGAATTCCGCCGTGGCCGCGTTGTGCAACCCGGCAGCACGTGCCGCTCGCATCGCGAAATCGTGGAGTTGCGCCCGCTCGTCGGCGCGCAACCCGGGGGCCGGTGATTCCTCGACAAGCTTCTGATGGCGTCGCTGGACTGAGCAATCGCGTTCCCCGAGGGCGACGACCGTGCCCTGCACGTCGCCGAGGAGCTGGACCTCGATGTGGCGCGCGGGACGAAGCTCGCGCTCAAGGTACACGGCGCCATCGCCGAAGGCCGCCCGCGCCTCCGACGAACCAGCGGCGAGCGCGGCAGGCAGCTCACGCGCCGTCGCGACCCGGCGCATCCCTCGCCCTCCCCCGCCCGCCGAGGCCTTGACCAGCAACGGGAATCCGATGCGTTCTGCGGTCTCGATGATCGCCGCGACCTCATCGGGGCGATCCACGGGCGCCGGTTCGAATGTCCCCGGTACCACCGGTACACCAACCGCCTCCACATTGCGGCGCGCTGCGAGCTTGTCGCCCAGGGCATCGATGGCATCGGCACTGGGGCCGATGAAGGTCAGGCCGGCGCCCGTCACGGCCCGGGCGAACGAGGCGCGCTCGGACAGAAAGCCATAGCCTGGGTGGACCGCCTCGGCCCCAGCCTCGATAGCCGCAGCCACGACGAGGTCCGCACGAAGGTAACTCTCGGCGGCCCGCGCCGGGCCGAGGCGAACCGCGATATCAGCAGCCTGGACATGCGCACTGTCGAGATCGGCGTCCGAATAGACGGCGACCGTCTCGATCCCGAGATCGCGACAGGTCCGGATGACGCGCAGCGCGATCTCGCCGCGGTTGGCGATGAGAATCCGCTCGAACGGGCGTTGCCTGGCGTCTTTGCGCACGGACGGGACGGGTTCGGACAGCGTCACAGCGGTATGTTGCCGTGCTTCTTCGGCGGGTTGCTGTCGCGCTTGTCGGCGAGCATGGCGAGAGCACGGATGAGACGCGGCCGTGTCTCCGATGGCCGGATGACATCGTCCACGTACCCACGCGCCGCGGCGACGTACGGATTTGCGAAGCGCTCCTGGTATTCACTGATGCGCAGCGCGCGCGCGGCGGCCGGATCAGGGGCGGCGGCCAGCTCGTCTCGATACAGGATGTTCACGGCACCTTCGGCACCCATCACCGCGATCTCGGCGGTCGGCCAGGCGAGATTGATATCGCCCCGGACGTGTTTGCTGGACATGACGTCGTAGGCACCGCCGTAGGCCTTGCGGGTGATGACCGTCAACTTCGGTACCGTCGCCTCGCAATAGGCATACAGCAGTTTCGCGCCATGCCGGATGATGCCGCCATCCTCCTGAGCGACGCCCGGCATGAATCCGGGCACGTCCACCAGGGTCAGCAGCGGCACGTTGAAGCAATCGCACGTACGCACGAACCGGGCCGCCTTCGTCGAAGCGTCGATGTCCAGCGCGCCGGCGAGGACGAGCGGCTGCTGCGCGACGATCCCGATACTGCGCCCGCCGAGTCGCGCGAACCCCGTGATGATGTTCTGAGCCCAGCCGGGTTGGATCTCCAGGAACTCGCCGTCGTCCACGATGCCGCGGATGACGTCGTGCATGTCATAGGGCTTGCCCGGATCGTCGGGCACCACATGGTCGAGCGCCGGATCCTTGCGATCGGCGGGATCCGTTCCTGCGGCCAGCGGCGCGTCACCGAGATTGTTCTGCGGCAGGTAGGACAGGATGCGCCGTGCCGCGGCGAGCGCCTCTGCCTCGTCATGTGCGGCAAGGTGCGCGACACCACTGCGTGTCGTGTGTGTCGTCGCTCCACCCAACCGCTCGGCATCCACGTCTTCGTGCGTGACGGCCTTCACGACATTCGGACCGGTGACGAACATATAGCTCGTCCCCTCGACCATGATCGTGAAGTCCGTGATCGCCGGGGAGTACACGGCCCCGCCCGCGCATGGACCGAGCACGACCGAGATCTGGGGCACGACGCCCGAGGCCATCGTATTGCGCAGGAAGATATCGGCGTATCCGCCCAGCGAGACGACACCCTCCTGGATGCGCGCGCCACCCGAATCGTTGAGCCCGATGATCGGCGCGCCGACCTTCATCGCCAGATCCATGATCTTGCAGATCTTCGCCGCATACGCTTCCGACAACGATCCGCCGAAGACGGTGAAGTCCTGGCTGAAGACGAATACGAGACGACCATCGATGGTCCCATGGCCGGTCACGACGCCATCGCCGAGATACGACTCAGTCGACTCGGCGTGGCGGTTCGTCACGAACGCATCGAGCTCGATGAACGAATCTGCATCGAGCAACAGGTCCAGCCGCTCGCGCGCGGTCAACTTTCCCCGGCCGTGCTGCTGCGCGATCCTGGCCTCCCCCCCGCCGAGCATGGCCGCGGCGCGCATCGAAGCCAGGCGTGCGAGCCGCTCATCGTTCGTGGGCAACGTCGATCTCCTCCCCCACTGCGGGTGTCTGTGTGCAAGGACAGATGCCATCATACGGTGCGACTTATCCACCGAAACGGTGAACAACTCGCGATCCGTGTGGATAACCGGGGTGCCCCAAGGAGCGCCGGCCGAGGTACCATGGCCGCCTTCCCGCCTACCGCGCCAGCGACACGCCTGGCACACGACTCGAGGTGATGCCCCGGTGACCAATGTGATCGCGATCGCCAACCAGAAGGGTGGCGTCGGCAAGACGACCACAGCGATCAATCTCGCGGGCGCTCTCGCCGAGGATGGCTATCGCGTCCTGTGCATCGACATGGATCCGCAAGCCAACCTCACGGCTGGTCTCGGGATCAACCTGAACACGGTCGAGCGGTCCATGGCCGACGTCCTGGCCGATGGGCGAGCCACGCTTACCGAAGTGATCCTGCCCACGGAGAGTGCCGGGATCGATGTCGCGCCCGCGCATATCGATCTGGCGTCCACCGAGGGTGAGTTGTTCACCGCACTCGGTCGGGAGCAGGTCCTGCGCGAAGTACTGGAAGGATCGCTCGCCGAGTACGCCTACGTGCTCATCGATTGCCCGCCGAACCTCGGCCTGCTCACGGTCAACGGCCTGGTCGCGTCAAACGGCGTGATCATCCCGGTCCAGACCCAGTACTACGCGATGAAGGGTTTGACGAACCTGGTCAAGGTCATCAACGCGATCCGTCTCAAGCTCAACCGGGACTTGCGCATCCTCGGCCTCCTGCCGACGTTCTACGACGGCCGGACCAATCTCGCGCGCGACATGCTCGACGAATTGCGCGTCGTGGGAGATCACCACGTCTTTTCCAGCATCATCCGCAGTACCGTGAAGCTCGGCGAAGCGCCGCTTGTCGGGCGTCCCATCACGTCGTATGCGACCAACAGTGATGCCGCACGGACCTACCGGGAACTGGCACGAGAGGTGGTCGATCTTGGCACGCCCTGACTTCCGCGCAGCGGCAGCGCGAAGGCTGTCGGAGGAGCGCGAGCTATCGCCCGCGATCGTCAGTCTCCTCTCGGCGGGCTCCGCCACGCGCAGCATCGGCGTTCGCGTGGTGCCCATCGAGCGCATCGAGTCCAACCCGCAGCAGCCGCGACTCGCCTTCAATCAGGAGACACTCGACGAGCTCGCCGCGTCGATTCGCGAACACGGCGTTCTCCAGCCCATCCTCATCCGACCTGTCGGACACAACCGATACCAACTCATTGCCGGCGAGCGCCGCTGGCGAGCATCCAAGCTCGCCGGCCTCGCGACCGTCCCAGCGCTCATCGAGGACATCGACGACGACACGGCCCTGGAGATCTCGCTCATCGAGAACCTTCAGCGCGAGGATATCTCGCCGCTCGATGAAGCGGCCATGTACGACCGGATGATCCGCGACCACGGCTACAGCATCCGCAAGCTCGCGGAAAAGCTGGGCAAGGACAAGGGCTACGTCGAGAATCGACTGCGCCTGGCCGATGCCCCGCCCGAGGTTCGGATGCTCGTGTCCTTGCGCAAAGACACGCTCTCGCATGCCTACGAACTGATGAAGGTGGACGACCCCAGGAAGCGCAGGCGCCTGGCCGATCAGGTCGCCAGTGGGCAGCTCACCCTGGTCAAGCTTCGGGACAAGATCGAAGGTCGGCGCAGCCGACCGGCCCATGTCCATGACGGTGCAGAGCACGAGGCCGACATCGACGAGGTGCCCGTGGCTGTCGACGCCGGAGCCGCCGATGGCGGTCTCTGGAACGGTCCCACGCCGCGGCGCACCGATCTGTCCGACGACTCGCTTGTTACGGCCAAGCACTTGCTTGAAGGCGCCCTCGACGAGTTGGTCGGGGTCCTGCGCTCACCGGACGCGGTGCGCTCCATCTCGGACGTCGATCGGTCGAACCTTGCCAAATATCTGACGATCGCCAAGCTCAAGCTGGAGAATGCGATCGCCATCGTACGCACCGGCGACCCCGGCGACTGACCGTCAACCCCGTGGGCGTGGGCCCGCCGATCCGCACAGGACCGAAAAAGCCGGCGCCGATGGCGCCGGCTTCGTCGATGTAGGCAACCCCCGCGAAACGCTGGCGCCGGCCCTCCCTGGCGCGTCGGTCAGTGCGAGCCGCGGCCCGACGTTCGCTCGGCGTTGCGGGCCTTGGCCTCGGATGACCGATCGCTGCCCTTGGTCTTGGTCGTGGCGCCATCCGCTTCGGCGGACTCGGGATCGTCGGCCTTTGGCTTGCCGTCGTCGCCGCGGGCGACCTCCGATACGTACTCGCCGTGGTTCTTGTAGCCGTCAGGGGTCGCCTGGTGGGCGGCCTCCGAGACGAACCAGCCGTGGTTCTGTGCACGCTCCGATGACTCGGCGTCAGGGTCCTCGGCGTCAGGCTCCAGGTCGACGTCAGGGGCGGTTTCACCGTCCTCACCGTCCTCACCGTCCTCCTCCTGATCGTCATCGGCATCGGGCACGTTCGGCTCATCGGATCGATCGTCGGCGACGACCGGAGTGGACACACCATCCGGGCCGTTGGCTGGGGCCGCGGTCGGACGCGATGCGAACACCACGCCGGCGCTGAGCGCCAGGGCAGCGATGGCGACCAACAGGCCGCGAAGATGCTTGGACAGGCGATACACGGTGGTCCTCCCGGGGACGGGCTTGGATCTAGACTGACGTTGAGGTCTGTACCGAGAACAACGACGCGGTTCGGGCCCGCGTTAGGGGTACCTTGGGGGCACCGGCGCGCACATCGGAGGTCCGGCGCGTCGAGGCACCAGCCCGACTCCCGACTCCCGAAGCCGCCGTGGATCGCGGGTCGCCCTGGCTCAAGGGCCCCCTGGCGCGGGTCGCCCTGGCCGCGGGTCGCCCTGGCGCGAGTCGCCCTAACCGCCCGTCGCCGAGGCCACGACCGTCAGCCACGCGACGGCCGTCAGCCCGGCCCCGACGGCCTGCACCCGCCATCCCCACTCGCGCCGACCCGGTCCACCGCTCCAGGCAAGGACGACACCTCCGAGTACGACCGAGACGGCCGGAACGAACGCTGCCAGACGCATCGCGGAGGCACCATCCGCGACCAGCCAGCCGAGTGCGATGGCGACCGCGCCCGCCCATGTGCCGACGAGTGCGCGACGCGACCACTGGACCCCAAGCTTCGTGACGATCGTGGTGATCCCGCTGGCCATGTCCCGCTCCACATCGGCCAGGGCATTGGCCAGGGCCAGGGCCGCCCCGACGAGCGCTGCGGCCGGCACCAGTCCCACGGTCCAGTCGGCAACCATCCCGGTCGCCCCGAACCAGCCATAGACGGGCAGGATCGGGATGCCGATCGCAAAGGGCAGCCACGACCAGGCCGTGCCCTTGGCCACGACGTCGTAGCCAAAACCGATGACCAGGACGACCCCCGCCAGGACCAGCAGTGCTGACCCGAACAGGGCGGCCAGGCCGAGCCCGATCGAGGCCGAGGCCACCACCACGAGCCGCCCGACATCGGCCGACACGAGCCCGGCCGG
>JANOTJ010000257.1:0-4164 GCA_031416295.1 Chloroflexota bacterium | reverse complement strand
GAGCAATGGGCGCGGGTGCGGCCGGCAAGAGCGGGCGTGGTACTGACGAGGCGAGCACGCCGGACTTCCTCGCCCGACGCGCTACAGAGGGCGCCGGCCTGGCCGGGAGCGCCGCCGATCGCATGGCCGGTGGCCCGTTGGCGCCGTCCGGTGGGCCGGGCCAGTCTGTGGGAGTTGGCGCTCGGTCTTCGCCGGGGTCGGGCCCGCCATCAGGCGTCGGCTCGGGCGTCGGCACAGGCCCGCCGCGTTCGGTCGTCGGTTCGATCCCGTCGGCCGTTGTCGGTGGCGCGGCAGGGATCGTGGTGCGTGGCGTGACTGGGGCGGGCATCGATGCATCGTCCGCCGCCGACGACGAGCTGGCCGGCCTTGTCCAGGGACGTGGCTTCGCGACCACGCCGCGCGAACCTGCTCATCACATCGCTCCTCCGGGCTCGAAACCCGGCCGTCGGCAGACCGTCAGCTCCACCCGCCCCAGCGGCGACCCGGTCACCGGGCCATCCTGGGAGCGGATGAAGCGGTACGAGGCCTACCCGACGATCAAGACGCGGGTCGGCCTGCCGGACCTGCCGGTGCTGCCGAGAGTCGTCGTGCTGGCGGCCGCCCTCGGCGTCGCGGCTTTGGCGCTCTTCTTCCTGCCCGCGCTCCTTGGCGTCGGTGGTGGCGGAGGAACCACGGCGACCGCGAGCCCCACCGCCAGTCGGCCTGCTGCCACGGCGTCGTCGTCACCGACCACGCAGCCGGCACCGACCGCACAGGTCTATGTCATCGCGGCGGGCGATACGCTGTCCAGAGTCGCCAAGAAGTTCGGTCTGACCGTGGAGGAACTGCTGGCGGCAAACAAGGACACGATCAAGAACCCGGACAAGATCTCGATCGGTGACGAGATCATCATCCCGGCTCCGCCGCCGGACGAGTTCACGGACCCATCGGCCGAACCTTCAGCCCAGTCGCCGACGCCGTAGCTCCGGCGCCCTGGCGGGCGCCCCTGGTGCCTCGCGCCCCAGGCGGAACGGCGCCCCTGGCGCGAGGCACCCCAGGCGGAACGGCGAGGCCCGTGGCCGTGAAGAGGGACCGACTGGGCGTCAGGCGCCGTAGGTCACTCGACTGCCGGTACGGCCTAAACGGCCAAAGAGGGCCACCCGTAGACGTCACACGCCGCCGACGCGCTGACCTTGCCCTCGCGCACGTCGCGCGCGACATCCTCGGGGTCTCGTTCCCGTGCATCGCCGTAGCCACCGCCCCCGCCGGTGACCAGGATCAACCGGTCGCCGGTCTCCACGTCCAGGCGCGCCTTCGTGATCGCGATCTGCTCGCCGGTCCGGCGAACCAGGGTCACGCTAGCCGGCTGCCCGTTGCCGCCACCGTCCGTGCCCCAGGCCGCGAAGGCGGTCCGCGTCTGCTCCGAGTACGTGACCAGATCACACGGTGCGAGGAACTCGTAGATCCGCCGCATGGCGAGCCCGCCGCGGTACCGTCCCGGGCCGCCGGAGTCCACCACGAGCTCGGTGGTGATGACGCGCACGGGAAACTGCAACTCGCAGATCTCGGCCGGCAAGATCCCGACATTGCCCAGGTAGGTGTCCACGGCGTCCAGCCCGTCGCCAGCGGGATGGGCCCCCATGCCGCCCCCGAGATCGTCCTGCGGTACCGTCAACTCACCGGTCCGGGGATGCGGACCCGCCGCAGCCAGGCTCGAGAACCCGACGAAGGCGCCGGCAGCACCCCGCCCCGGATAGAGCTGCCCGAATGCCCGCAGCAGGGTGTCCGTGATCCGGAGCGCGGCCAGGTGACGCAGGCTCAGGGCAGCCGGATACCGCGGGTTCACCAGGGTCCCCTCCGGCAGGATCGTCGTGATCGGGCGCGCACAGCCGCCATTCTGGGTGCCGTCCGGGTCGAACACCGCCTTCACGGCGAAGAGCACGCCGGCCATGACCGCGGTCCGCGAGCAGTTCATCCCGCCACGCATCTGCGGGTCGGTGCCGGTGAAGTCCACCAGGACCTCGTCGCCCCGGACCTCCACCTTGACCCGGATGCGCACCGGGTCGTCCCCGACTCCGTCGTTGTCGAGGAACCCCTCGGCCTCGCCGAAGCCGTCGCGTTGGTCGCTGATCGAGGCGCGGGTTCGGCGTTCCGAGCGGTCCATCAGCTCGAGCATCGTCGCCTCGAGCGCCTCGCGGCCGTAGCGCTCCGCCAGCGCGGTCACCCGCGCTGCGCCGAGCTTGACCGCGGCCATCTGCGCCCGCAGGTCGCCGAGCGTGGCGCGCGGGTCTCGGACGTTCGCCTCGATGTAGCGGAACAGCGGCTCGACCGGCCGGCCGGCCTCGACCAGCCGGATGTTCGGGAACCGGAGACCCTCCTCGAAGATCGACCGATTCGCGAAGCCCTCGGTGCCGGGGTTCGTGCCGCCGATATCGGCGTGGTGCGCCAGCGAACCCGCCCAGGCGATCTGGCGACCGCCGGCGAACACCGGTGCGAAGATGTGGATGTCGGGCGTGTGGGTCCCGCCGCGGTACGGGTCGTTGGCGATGAAGATGTCGCCATCACGGATCGAGTCCGCCGGATTGTCCCGAACGAGGTGCGCAAGCGCGATCGACATCGCCCCCAGCAGGGCGGGAATACCCTCGGCCTGGGCGACGATCTCGCCCGCGGACGTCAGCACGGCGCAGGAGTAGTCGAGCATCTCGCGGATGATCGGGCTGTAGGAGCTGCGGCGGAGCGCCTCGCTCATCTCCTCGGATGTCGCGACCAGGGCCGTGCCGATCACCGTGACGGTGACGGGGTCGGGCAGGTTGACGCGGAGTGCGATCTCGTGGCTCATCGTCGTGCCTCCACGAGCAGGCTCCCGGAGGCGTGGGCGCGTGCCACCCAGCCCGGCGGGATCAGCGTCGTCGTATCCAGCTGCTCGACGACGGCGGGGCCCGGCACGGTGTCACCCGCCTCCAGCGACGGTCGATGGACGATCGTCGCGCGGCGGCGGCTCGTGTCGCCGGCGAAGCGCACGTCACGGGTCTCGCGCTCGCGGGCGTCGCCGGCGGCCGCAGGCGACGCGAACGACGCTCGCTCGAACCTGCCGCTCGCGTTGATCCTCGCCGTGACCACCTCCACGGGCTCATCCGGGGCGGCGTGCCCGTACACCCGCTCGTGCTGGGCGTGGAAGCGGGCGGCGACCGCTTCAAGCGGCTCGTCCGGACGGCAGGCCACGGTCATCGACCACTCCTGTCCGATGTACCGGAGGTCAAGAGCCGCTTCAAGGCCGCGACGCTCCTCCTCGACCCCATCCTGGTCGAGGCGAGCCCGCGCCTCCGTCTCGAGATCGGCGAAGACTCGCGCGAGGCGACCGGCCTCCGGGGCCGCGACTGGCATCAGCGTCGCGGCGGCCAGGTCGTGGCGCAGGTCCGCGGCCAGAAGGCCGAGCGCGCTCAGCAGGCCCGGGTGCGGGGGCACGAGCAGCGACGCCATGCCGAGGTCGTCGACCAGCCCCGCCGCATGAAGCGCACCGGCGCCCCCCGCGGCCACCAGGGCGTAGCCGCGGAGGTCGTCGCCGTGACGGGCGGCCGCCCGGCGCATGGCCCGAGCCATGTTCGCGTCGGCGACCGCCAGGATCCCCAGGGCGGCTTCCTCCACGTGGAGCCCGAGCCGCTGGCCCACGCCCTCCACCGCCCGCGCAGCCGCATCGGGGTCGAGCGCCTTCGCTCCCGCGAGGAAGCGATCCGGGTGCAGACGCCCCAGCACCAGGTGCGCGTCCGTGACTGTGGCCTGCGTGCCGCCCATCCCGTAGCAGGCGGGGCCGGGATCGGCTCCGGCGCTCTGCGGCCCGACGTGGAGCGCACCGCCCGCATCGACCCAGGCGATGCTCCCGCCGCCGGCGCCGATCGCCTCCACCTCGAGGCTGGGCACCTGGAGCGGCATGCCATTTTCGAGCCGGAGGTCGGCGCGGCTGCGGATGAGGCCGTCCGTCACCACGCCGATGTCGGCGCTGGTCCCGCCCATGTCGAAGGTGACGACGTCGCGCAGGCCGGCCGCTGCAGCCACGCCGGCTCCGCCGAGCACGCCTGCGGCCGGCCCGGACAGCACGAGGCGGTGCGCGCTCTCGCCGATCGACCGGCCCGCCGTGGCGACGCCACCGTTGCTCTGCATGAGGAACAGCGGCGAACCGGCGCCGCG
>JANOTJ010000256.1:0-12783 GCA_031416295.1 Chloroflexota bacterium | reverse complement strand
TAGCTGCGGGCGAGTCCGGGCACGACGAGACGCCGCTTCTCGAGGACCAGTTGGAGATCCTGGGTGACGCCGGTCGCGAAGCCCGCTTCGCACAGCGCGAGGTAGTACTCCCACATCCGGATGAACCGGTCGTCAAAGCCGAGCGATCGGACGTCGTCGAGGCGCGACATGAAGCGGGTCCGCCACTCGCGCAGCGTGCGCACGTAGCTCGCGGCGACGTCATCGATGTCGGTGATCAGCAGGCTCGTCCCGGCCATGGCCCGCTCCATGACCGAGATGGACGGGCACAGCCCACCCGGGAAGATGTAGGTCTGGATCCAGTTGGCGCCGCGGCGCTGGGTCTCGTAGGTCACATCGGGGAAGCTGATGACCTGGATGCTCGCCTTGCCGCCCGGACGGAGGGCAGCATCCACAGCCTCGAAGTAGGCCGGGAAATACTCGTGGCCGACGGCCTCCAGCATCTCGATCGATACGATCGCGTCGTATTGACCATCGATGTCGCGGTAGTCGCGCAGCTGTACATCCACGAGGTGTGACAGGCCGGCGGCTGCGACCCGTTCCGTGGCCAGGGCGTGCTGCTCCTTCGAGATGGTGAGGGTCGTCACCCGACAGCCGACTTCGCCGGCGGCATACAGGGCGAATCCGCCCCAGCCGGTCCCGATCTCGAGGACATGCATCCCGGCGATGAGCGCGGCTCGGTCGGCCATCCGTCGGTACTTCGCGCGCTGCGCGTCCTCGAGGGTCTGGTCCTCCGCTTCGAAGACCGCGCTCGAATAGGTCATGGATTCATCGAGGAACAGGCGGTACAGCTCGTTACTCAGGTCATAGTGGGCGGCGATGTTGCGCTGGGCATTGGGCTTGGTGTTGCGCCGCGCCCGATGGGCGAACGTCTTGCGCAGCTGGGCAGGCACGCGCCACCAGCCACTCGCGAGGGCGAGGTTTCCGCGGTTGAGCGACGCCACCCGGATCAGCGCGGCGAGATCCGGCGATGACCACAGGCCGTCCATGTACGCCTCGCCACCGCCGGTCTCGCCGCCGATGAGGAAGCGCTCGAACGCTGCGTGGTCGTGGATGCGGATCTCCGCGTGGTCCGCGGACGCGCTGTCTCCGAACGTCCGGCGCGTCCCATCGGGCAGCTCCACGGTGATCGCACCCACCCGGATCCGGGACAGGGCAGCGTCGCCCACCCGCCATGCGGCGCGGGCCAGGAGCGATGGGCGGACGCCGGAGCCCGGGCGAAGGCTGGTGTCGGTCATCGGGCCACCGGCCCCTGCCCGCTCGCCGGCCCGTGGCCGCTCACGGGCCCGTGGCTCGGCATGGCCGCGAGGCGCCCAGCGCTCATCGCATCGCCGTGGCGCTGGAACCGGACGCCCTTGCGCCACAGCCGCAGCGCGTGTAGGTGGATCAGTCCCATCGTGCGCTGGGTCATCAGCGGGTGGCGGACGAGCATCCGGACGAGCATCCGGTCGGTCAACGGCCGACGAGCGAGGGTGACGCTCGTCGCGAGCAGCGGCGACGACCCCTGGCGCTCGTTGATGGCGATGTGCAGACGGTCGGGCTCATCGAGCACGTGCACCGTGTACTGGCCCTCCATATCGATGAAGGGCGAGACGTAGAACGCCCTGGCCATCGAGGCGACGAGTCGATCATCGCCGCGCTCGGGCCGCGACGGGTCCGGCCGGAGGGTGTAGAGATGGCGCTCCAGGTGCGTGTTGTGCACCTCGACGATGACCATGCGCAGGACCCCGGCCGTGTCGCGGCACAGGTAGAAGCTCGCCGGGTTGAAGACGTAGCCCATGATCCGGGTGTTGGTGACGAGCGTGATCCGCCAGCCGGTCGGATCCTCGCCCTCGGATCGGAGGTGGGCCAGGACCGTCGCCCGCAGGTCCGTGACGGGCTCCGGCCAATGGTCGTCGTCGCGGAACTGGAGGACATTGCGCCGGTTGCGACTGAGCAGGCGCAGCGAGCCGTCCACCTCGTCGAGCTCGTCGAGGTCCAGGGCCAGGTAGTAGACATCGTGTTCCAGGGCGTACACGACCGGCCGTGATCGTCGGTGACGGACCTTCCCGGAGAGCAGGTGGGACCTCACGCGGCGACCTCCGCCTCGGCGGCCCCGATGCGCTCCGCTACCTCGTAGCCGGACCGGCAACCATCCTCGTGGAAGCCCCAGCCGAGGTGGGCACCGGCGTAGTACGTGCCGCGATGGCCCTGCAACCGACCGGTCGCCGCCTGCGCCTCAAGCGACCGGAACGTGTACATCGGGTGGCTGAATTCGCGCGCCACGAGAACGTGCTCAGCGCGGACCCGGACGCCCGGATTCACGGACACGAAGTACTGGATCGGGCCGGGCAGGGCCTGGAGTCGGTTCATGTGGTAGGTCATGGTGACGGCTGACCCCGGCGGGTCGCACGCCGCCTGGTCCACGTTCCACGACGACCACGCGTCAGCACGCCTGGGCATGACCTGGGCGTCGGTGTGCAGCACGACGACGTTCCGGGTGTACTCGAAGCCGGCGAGGGCGCCGCGCTCGATCGGGTCCGCGTCGCCCAGCAGGGCTCGTGTCACGTCGGCGTGGGTGGCCATGACCACCGCGTCGAACCGCTCATGGCGACCGCCGCTGGTCCGGACCGTGGCCCCCACCTCGTCCCTCGTGACCGACGCGACCGCATCGTCGGCGCGCAGGGCGCCCGCCGGAAGCGTGGCCAGGATTCGGGCCACGTACGACCGGGCGCCGCCGCTCACGGTGCGCCAGGGCAGCGCGCGGCCCATCCCGATGAGCCCGTGGTTGTCCAGGAAGCGCAAGAGGTAGTCCACTGGGTACTCGAGCGCCCGCCCGGGCGCCGTGGACCACACCGCGGCCGTGATGGGCACCAGGAAGTGGTCGCGGAAGGCCGAGCCGAAGCGCCGGTCGTCGAGATACTGGCCAAGGGTCATCCCGGTCGGCGAAGCCCCCTCGAGGATGGCCCGGGCGTCGCGGTAGAAGCGGGCGATGTCCGGGAACAGGCGCAGATACGACGGGCGGGCGGCCAGCCGGCGCTGGGCGAAGAACCCGCGGGCACCGCGCGACCCGAACTCGACATCGCACGACCGGCAGGTCGAGCCGAACGACATGTCGCTGGGCTGCGTGCGGACACCGAGTTCCTCGAACAGGCCGACCAGGCGCGGATAGGTCGGCTCGTTGTAGACGATGAACCCGGTGTCCACGTGGACCGGGCCGCCGGGCGCGTCCACGGTCACCGTCGCGACATGCCCGCCGGGCTCCGGGTCGCGCTCGAACAGGGCCACGTGGTGGCCGTCGCGATGCAGGGCGTAGGCCGCGGTCAGGCCACTGACCCCCGCGCCGACGATGGCGATCCTCACCGACCGGCTGCCCTGGCCCGCGCAGCGAGGGCCGCCGTCATGCCCTCCCGAGCGTCGTCGCCGAGCTTTCGGAAGGCGCCCCCAAGGAGCGGCTGGAGGAGGCGCATCCAGCCCTTGAGTTCGATGTCGGCGGTGTAGTCCACGCGCGTGCCGCCGGCCGCCGTGGGCTCGAAGCGGATATCGTCGCGCGCCGTGACGCTCTTGCCCTCGCCGCGCAGGACCACGCGCGTATCGGGCTCGTGGGTCTCGATCGTGTAGGTCATCGGCGCCGTGCTGCCACCGACCTTGACGGTCAGCGCGTAGCTCGCGCCCGGCCCGACGGGGCCCGCATCGATGCGTGCGGACGTGATCGTTCCGGGATCCCACTCGGCCGAGTTGGCGAAATCGGCGATGAAGTCGAACGTCTCGCGCTGCGAGAGCATGGTTTCGATGATCTCGTGGAGTCGGGGCATGGTGTCGGTCGGTCTCCGTGGGGTCCAGGTCGGGAACCCGTCAGCCATGTATTCGCAGGAACGCGCGATCCGGACGGGTCGCGGCGGCGAAGATGGGGACGTGATCGATGTGCGCGCGCTCCTTGACGACCTGGCCGAGATCCTCGTGGTCCCGAGTTTCACCCGGACAGGCTACCGGCTGCGGAGCCGCCTGTTCGACTGGGAGGACCCGATGAGCTGGTCGCTCGCCGGGCGGACGGTGGTGCTGACCGGCCCGACCTCGGGCCTCGGGCGCGAGGCGGCGGGTGCCTTCGCCCGCATGGGCGCGCGGCTCGTGCTGGTCGGGCGCGACCAGGGCAGGCTCGATTCGACCCGGGACGAGCTGGTCGCCGAGACGCCGCTGGCCACCGTCTCCACGGTGGTCGCCGACATGGCCTCGCTGGCCTCGGTCCGGGTCGCCGCGGAGACGATCCTGGCGGCCGAGCCGCGGATCGACGTCATCGTCGACAACGCGGGCGCCATGTTCGCGACGCGGGACGTGACCGCCGAAGGCTTCGAGCGCACGTTCGCGACCATGGTCCTCGGACCGTACGTGCTGATCGCCCGGCTCCTGCCGCGACTCCTGGCCAGCCCGGACGGCCGGATCGTGGCGGTCACGTCGGGTGGCCAGTACACCCAGGCCCTGCCCATCGACGACCTCGACTTCGAGCGTGGCGTGTACGACGGGCCCCGCGCCTACGCGCGCGCCAAGCGCGCCCAGGTGGCCCTCATCCGCGAGTGGGCCCGACGCCTGCACGTCGGGAGGGCCCGGGTCGTGGCCAACGCGATGCACCCGGGCTGGGCGGACACGCCGGGCCTCGAGGCGTCCCTGCCCGGGTTCCGCGACCTCATGGGCGGGCGGCTCCGGACTGCCGCCGAGGGCGTCGATACCGCGCTGTGGCTCGCCGCGGCCCCCGACGCTCGGGCATGGACGGGGCGACTGTTCCTGGACCGGCGGCCGCGGCCGTTCGACCGGGTGCCCATGACCCGGCTGTCCGCGGCCGATCGCCGCACGCTCTGGGATCAGGTCGTGGCCATGACCGGGGAGTCGGATCCGATCGTCCCGGACTGAGACCGTTGGCTCCGTCCGGCGGCGCCCAGACCCGCGCGACGTGCCATCATCGGGCCATGAGGGACCGCCTTCGACTCGGGCTCATCGGCGCCGGCTGGATCATGCCCGCGCATCTTTCGGCGTTCGATCGACTCGGACGGACGGTGCTCGTCGGCGTGGCATCTCGACGCCTCGAGCGTGCCCAGGCCATCGCCCTGCCGCGCGGCGCCGCGGCCTTCGACGACGTCGAGCGGATGCTTGACGAAACCCACCCGGACGTGGTCTACATCGCCGTCCCGCCCTCGACGGCGATCGCCGCCTGCGCGGCGGTCGTGGCCCGTGGCATCCCGTTCCTGGTCGAGAAGCCGCTCGCCGCCGGCGATGCCGCTGGGCCGCCGAGGATCGCGCAGGCCATTGCGGAACGGGGCCTCGTCGCGGCCGTCGGCTACCACCTGCGCGCCCTGGAACAGATCCCCGAGGTGGCGGCGCGGCTGGCCGCCGATCCCGCCCGACTCGTCACCGCGCACTGGCAGGACGGGACGCCGGCCCCAGCCTGGTGGCTGACCGCCGACGTCGGTGGCGGCCAGGTCATCGAGCAGGCGACCCACCTCTACGACCTCGCCCGGCACCTCGTCGGCGAGGCCGAGGTCGTCGGCGCCGCCTCGTCCCGTGGCGAGCCCGTGACCCCGCCGGGCGCCGACGTCGTGGACGCCACGGCCGCCGTCCTGCGTTTCGACAGCGGCGCGGTCGGTACATTCGCGAATACCCGACGCCAGGCGACGCACACGGTCGATATCGGGTTCATCCAGGATGGGCCACGGATCCTCATCCGGCGCACGAGCCCGGCCCCCGGGATCTGGGAAGTGACGATCGCCGACGGTCGCTCGTCACTGACCCTGGCTCCAGGCCGGGACCCCTACGAGCGTCAGGCGGAGCGGTTCCTGGACGCCGTGATCGCGGGTGACCCCGACGCCGTCTTCGCGACGTACGCGGATGCGCTGGGAACCGATCGACTCACCCGGGCCGTCGTCGCGGCGACCGGCGCTGGCGGCTGACCCCCGAGCTACGGGAGAAGCTGGCGCTCGCCTGTCGCGAGCCAGCGCAGATCGGCCTGGGACAGCCGGATATCGAGTGCGGCCATGACCGCGCTGACGCCGGCGGCCGAGCGGGCCCCGCACAACGCAAACGGGCGGAACGGCTGCTCCAGGACATAGGCGAGGGCGACCTGCGCCGCCGACAGGCCGCGCTCGAACCCGAGTTCACGGGCGCGCTGCCGCCGAGCCCGATTGGCCGCGGTGTCCCAGGAGTCGACGGCCTCCGGCGCCGCCTTCGCCGGATCGAAGTCGTCGGCGAAGAAGCCGCCCGACTGGGCCGACCAGGCAAAGAGCGGCCAGCGCTCCTGCGAGTCCGTGTACCAGCCGCGGGAGCCTGCATCCCAGGCGTCCACGCAGCCAGGGGTATAGGGCTGGACCGCCTCGGCCAGGCCGAAGTACACGCTGCTGGAGGTCAGTGGGGTGCGGCCGCGAGCCGTGGCATAGGCGGCTGCCGACTCCAGCCGAGCGGGCGTCCAGTTGGAGGCGCCCACGGTCCTCGTCCGCCCGGCCAGCACCTGCGCGTCGAGGGCGTCCACGATCTCCCCGACGGGCACGGCGGGATCGTCACGATGGACCATGAAGATGTCGACCGCGTCCGCCCCGAGGCGCTCCAGGCTGGAGGTGAGGTCGGCGGCGATCGATCCGGGGGTCAGCCGCGAGCGCCAGTGCTCGTCCGGGTGGGCGCCCTTGGTCAGCAGGACGACCCGATCCCGGGCCCCGGTGGCGGCGAGCCAGGCACCCACGACGCGTTCCGCTTCGCCCGCGGCATAGACCGCGGCAGTGTCGATGAGCTCGGCGCCGGCCTCAAGCCAGGCATCCATCACCTCGAAAGCCTCGCGCTGGCGTTCACCCCCGAGCCGGAACCGCACCGTGCCAAGGCCCACGCGGCCGAGGTCCCGGCCGAGCGCCGGAAAGGCGCGGCGAGCCGAAATCTGGATCAGTCCGTCCCCCATGCACCGCGAAGCTCCGGGATGACCACCTCGGCGATCTCGCGCAGGATGGGCATCCCCGCGGGCGGGGGCAGGACGGTCACGAGATCGGTGAAGCCAAGGGCTCGATGGCGCTCGGCGAACTCGCGATACGCGCCAGTGGAGGTCAGGACGCCAGCCGTCGCCCACGTCGAACGCCGAAGGCTGCGCGGGTCACGCCCGATCGCCCGACACGCGTCGTCGAGCGTGGCCACCCGCTCCGCGATCGACGTCACCACGCCGTCGGTCGCGGCACCGGGTAACGCGGCGAACGTGTCCCACTGGTCGGCGAAGCGCGCCGCCAGGCGGAGCATCCGTGGCCGATGTGCGGCGATGAGCAGGGGGATCCGCGGCTGCTGCACGGGCCGGGGCTCCAGCGGCGCGTCGTCCAGGTCGTAGTAGCGCCCATGGAACGTGGACCGGGACTTGGCCATCAGCCGGGTGATGACCTCGAGGGCCTCCTCGAAACGGTCCACCCGCTCGGCCGGCGGCGGCAGCGCGATGCCATAGCGGCGATGCTCGTCCGCGTGCCAGCCCGTGCCCAGTCCAAGGGTCAGGCGCCCGCCGCTCAGGTGGTCCACGGTGACGGCCTGCTTGGCGAGGACCGCCGGGTGATGGAACGTGATGCTCGTGACCAGGGTACCCAGGCGGATGCGCGTGGTGCGCATGGCGATGGCCGCGATGAGCGCCCAGGCCTCGTGGATGGGATGGTCGGGCGGGCCATCCGTGTCCACCATGTGGTCGACCAGCCAGGCGTGATCGAAGCCCAGATCCTCGGCCATGGTGAACTCGTCGAGAACCCGCTCGACGGGCTTGCCGGCCTGGCTCAGGAACAGCCCGAAGCGCATCAGCTGACCTTGGACGCCGGCCGCGGCAGGGCTGGCGCGCTCGCCCTGACAACGAGTTCCGGGGCGAGGGTCAGGGCATGGACACGCTGCCGGCCACCGTGGTCCTCGATGGTCTCCAGCAGCTCCGCGACCGCCAGTTGACCGAGCTCCCGAAGCGGCTGACGGACGGTCGTCAGCGCCGGGCTGAAGTACTCCCCTTCGTCCAGGCCATCGAAGCCGACCACGGCCACGTCGCCGGGTATCGCGATGCCGCGCTCGTGTGCGACATGCAGGAGCCCGAGGGCCATCTGGTCGTTTCCGGCGAAGACGCCATCGATGGCGGGGTCTTCCGCGAGCATCGCCGCGAACCCGGTCGCGCCGCTGGCCGACGACCAGTTGCCCTCGGCAAGAGGGCCGGGCGGAAGGCCCGCATCGCACAGCGCATCCCGCCAGCCGTCGCGTCGATCGCGCGCCTCGTGCCAACCGAGCGGCCCCGCAAGGTGCGCGATCCGTCGTCGACCGAGCCCCACCAAGTGCTCGGTGGCCAACCGGGCGCCGGCCCGGTTGTCGATGAGGATCGTCGTGAAGTCGGGCGATGGCTCCGACTTCAGGAACACGATCGGCGGGGCTCCGGGCGGCAGGGCGGCCTGGACCGCAGCCAGGTTCGTGCCGAAGTCGGGCGCCGCGAACAGGATGCCTTCCACGCGATGGGCGATCAGGAAGTCGATGACCGGCAGGACGTCGGCGTTACCGGTTTCGTCCACCTCCTTCAGCAGCAGGGCGTAGCCTGCCGACTCGGACGCCTCCGTGACCCCGTTGAGCGTCTGGGAAACGCCGAAGTACTTCAGCCCCGCGGCCACCACCCCGAGCGTCCTCGACCGACGTTGAACGAGGCTGCGCGCGACCGCGCTCGGCTGGAACCCGACCTCGGCGATGGCGGCCTCCACCGCGGCCCGAGTCCCCGGCGAGACGTCCGGCCGGCGGTTGATGACCCGGGACACCGTTTGCACGGAGACACCGCACATCCGGGCGATCTCCCGGATGGTGACCCGACCCGGGACTGGTTCGTTGCTGGACTGGTGGACCACCCGTGCCTCACGGTGACGATGCGCTGGACTTGTGCGGCCGGGTGTCGGCTGCTAGCGTTTACGTGAACGTTATCGGGAACGCTAACGGTTCGTTGCCGCTGAGGCAAGTCGCGCACCGAGCGCGGGCACAAGGGACACCGCCGGTCACCCATCGCAACCTGTATTCACGGAGGCTGGTTTTGCCAAGGTACGCCGTCGGCGTGGACTTCGGGACGGAGTCCGGCCGGGCCATCCTCATCGACGTCGCCGATGGGCGGCAGCTCGCGAGCGCCGTCTCGACGTACAGCCACGGCGTCATCGACGAGCGGCTGCCGGTCGATGGCGAGGCGGTCTTGCTGCCGCCCGAGTGGGCACTCCAGGACCCCGACGACTACCTGCGCGTCTTCGCCACGGCCATCCCCGAGGTCCTGCGCCAGTCGGGCGTGGATCCGGCCGAGGTGATCGGAGTCGGGGTGGACTTCACGGCCTGCACGATGCTCCCGACGACGGCCGATGGCACGCCCCTGTGCACGCTCCCCGAGCTGCGCCGGGAGCCGCATGCGTGGGTGAAGCTGTGGAAGCACCACGCCGCCCAGGGCCACGCCGACCGCATCAACGCCGTGGCGGCCGCTCGCGGTGAGGCCTGGCTGGACCGCTACGGGGGCAAGATCAGCTCGGAGTGGTTCTTTGCCAAGGCGCTCCAGATCCTGGAGGAGGCACCCGAGATCTACGCCCGGGCCGAGCGCCTGATCGAGGCCGCCGACTGGGTGGTCTGGCAGCTCACCGGAGAGGAGACCCGCAACGTCTGCACCGCCGGCTACAAGGCGATGTGGTCGGCCCGGGACGGGTTCCCGACACCTGACTACTTCGGGGCGCTGAACCCGGCGTTCGCCGACGTCGTCGAAACACGCATGCGCAAGGACCTGGCGCCGCTCGGTGGTCGCGCCGGTGGTCTGAGCGCCCCAGCCGCGGCGATGACCGGCCTGCATGCGGGCACCTCGGTCGCGGTCGCCAATGTAGACGCTCACGTCGCGGTCCCGGCCGCGACGGTGACCGAGGCCGGACGCATGGTCATGATCATGGGTACGTCCACTTGCCACATGGTCCTGGCCCGAGATGAGCGCGCCGTGCCCGGCATGTGCGGCTACGTGCAGGACGGGATCCTGCCGGGGTTCTACGGCTACGAAGCGGGTCAGTCGGCTGTGGGCGATCACTTCGCCTGGTTCGTCGAGCACGCCGTGCCCGCCGTCGATCAAGCTGCCGCCGCGGCTCGCGGTCTCGACGTCCATCAGTTGCTCCAGGAACGCGGCGCGGCGCTGGCGGTCGGCGAGTCCGGCCTGCTCGCCATGGACTGGTGGAACGGCAACCGGTCCGTGCTCGTGGACGCCTCGCTGTCGGGCCTGCTCATCGGCGCGACGCTGGCCACGACCTCGGCCGAGATCTACCGGGCCCTCGTCGAAGCCACGGCCTATGGGACGCGCACGATCATCGAGACGTTCGAGGCCGGGGGCGTGCCGGTGACCGACATCGTGGCCTGCGGCGGCCTTGCCGAGAAGAGCCCGTTCATCATGCAGATCTATGCTGACGTGACCGGTCGCCCGTTCCGCATCTCGGCCTCGGACCAGACCCCGGCACTGGGCTCGGCGATGCACGCCGCCGTGGCTGCCGGGACATCGGCTGGCGGGCACGCGACCATCGCCGACGCGTCGCGCGCGATGGCCAGGCTGCGCGCAACCGTGTACCTGCCGATCGCCGCGAACCAGGCCGCCTACGACGTGCTGTACCGCGAATACGTCCGCCTGCACGACTACTTCGGCCGTGGCCAGAACGACGTGATGCGGACGTTGAAGGCGCTGCGCGCCGACGCTCGGCTTGGAAGGACCGCCTGATGCTCCTCGAGCCGCTGCGCGTCGAGCTCGTCCGACTCCACCAGGAGCTGCCGCGCCACGGGCTGGTCGTCTGGACGGGCGGCAATGTCAGCGCCCGTGATCCCGAGTCCGGACTCGTGGCGATCAAGCCGTCAGGCGTCCGCTACGAGGACCTGACCCCGGAGTCGATGGTCGTCCTCGACGTGGACGGGAGGCGCATGGATGGCGAGCACAAGCCGTCCTCGGATACGGCGAGCCACCTGTACATCTACCGACACCGACCGGATGTCCATGGCGTCGTCCACACCCACTCGCGCTACGCCACGGCCTTCGCCGCGGTAGGGCGCTCCATCCCGGTCTACCTGACCGCCCAGGCCGACGAGTTCGGGACCGAGATCCCGTGCGCGCCGTTCGCGATGATCGGCACCGAGGAGATCGGCGCCCAGATCGTCGAACACATCGGCTCGTCGCCGGCCATCCTCCTCCAGAACCACGGGGTGTTCACCATCGGGCCAAGCGCTTCGGCCGCGGTCAAGGCCGCGGTGATGACCGAGGACGTCGCCGCGACTGTGTTCATGGCCCTCCAGCTCGGCCAGCCGGATGTGCTCAGCCCGGACGACGTCGCTCGCCTTCACCACCGCTATACGACCGACTACGGCCAGTAGGCCGCGCCCGGCCCACCCGCGCCCCGACCACGCCCCGCCCACGACCAAGGAGATTTCGCCCGTGCCGAAGCTCGACGCCTACGAGGTCTGGTTCGTCACCGGAAGCCAGCACCTGTACGGCCCGCAGACCCTGACGACCGTCGCTGAACACTCGACCCGGATCGCGGCGGGCCTCGACGACGCCCCCGGTATCCCGGTGCGGGTGGTCGTCAAGCCGGTCCTGACCGGGCCCGACGAGATCATGGCCCTGGTCCACGAGGCCAACGGCAACCCGGCGTGCGTGGGCCTCATCACCTGGATGCACACCTTCTCCCCGGCCAAGATGTGGATCGGCGGACTCGAGGCGCTCCAGAAGCCGTTCCTGCACCTGCACACCCAGTACGACCGGGAGATCCCCTGGTCGACCATCGACATGGACTTCATGAACCTCAACCAGGCCGCCCATGGCGACCGCGAGTTCGGGTTCATCGCCGCCCGCCTGCGCCTCGAGCGGACCGTTGTCGTCGGCCACTGGAGCGACACGGACGTCCAGGACCGCGTCGGCGTCTGGACTCGCGCCGCCTGCGCCCGCCGCGACTGGGCCACCGGCAGGATCGCCCGCTTCGGCGACAACATGCGCGAGGTCGCGGTCACCGAGGGCGACAAGGTCGAGGCCCAGCGGCGGCTCGGCTTCAGCATCGATACCTATGGTGTCGGCGACCTTGTTGCGCTCGTCGACGACGCCCCCGACGCAGAGGTCGATCGCCTCATCGAGGCCTACCTCGACGAGTACGACGTGGTACCCGAGCTGCGCCCGGGCGGCGATCGCGCATCGTCGCTGCGCGACGGGGCGCGCATCGAGGTCGGCCTGCGGCGGTTCCTTGATGGCGGCCGGTTCATCGCCTTTACCGACACCTTCGAGGACCTCCATGGCCTGACCCAGCTGCCGGGTCTCGCCGTGCAGCGCCTGATGGCCGACGGCTACGGCTTCGGTGGGGAGGGTGACTGGAAGACCGCGGCGATGGTCCGGGCGATGAAGGTGATGAGCGCCGGCGAACCCGGCGGCGTCTCATTCATGGAGGACTACACCTACCATTTCAGTCCGGACGGCGACCTGATCCTGGGCGCGCACATGCTTGAGGTCTGCCCGTCGATCGCCGCCGGCCGTCCGCGCCTGGAGATCCATCCGCTCTCGATCGGGGGCAAGGCCGACCCGGTGCGCCTGGTCTTCGACGCGCATCCTGGGCCGGCGGTCGCCGCCTGCGTCACGGACATGGGCGATCGGTTCCGGATCGTGGCCAGCGTCGTGGATGTCGTCCCGGCGCCGCAGCCGCTGCCCCGCCTGCCGGTCGCGCGAGCGATGTGGCGGCCACGTCCCGACCTGCGCACGAACGCCGCCGCCTGGATCCACGCCGGCGGCTCGCACCACACGAG
>JANOTJ010000255.1:0-7694 GCA_031416295.1 Chloroflexota bacterium | reverse complement strand
ATCGGGCGCGAAGGGCGGCCGCACCGACGGCTCGGGCAAAGGCGGCCGCGACCGCTCAGGTCCCTCGTCCGGGCCCGCGCCCGCGGCGTCCACCACGGCCGGCACCGACTGACCCGATGCCCTCGGCTGCCGACTGGATCCTACTCACCGAGGCCCAGGAGCTCCTGGCGGCCGCGAACGTCCACTTCGCCACGGCCACGATCGGCGGATGGGCCCGGGCGGGCCGGCTCCAGAGCATCAAGCTCGGCGGCCGACGGTACGTGCGCCGGGGCGAGGTCCGGGCGCTGATCGCCGCGCCGCGGAGGGTGCCTGCGGGATCCGTGCAGCCCGTGCTCTTCGAGGACTGGCGGGGCTGAGGTGCGCCTTGATCCGGTCGCGATCCTGGAGCGGTTCCTGGAGCGGCCGAGGGTCGCCTACATCCGCGCGGTGCTGGACACCTACGGTCGGGCTCCAGGTGGGCTACTGGCCAACGGGCTGGCCTTCACGGCCCTGTTCGCGGCGATCCCGACGGTCCTCGTGGCACTCGGCCTGTCGGGCTTGCTGGTCGACGATCCGGCGCTCCAGGCGGCCCTGGCAACCGCACTCGCGGACGTGTTCCCGCCGCTCACCGAGGTCATCGATGCCGCGCTCGTGGCCGTGACCCAGGGCGCCGTGGCGACGTCGCTCGTTGGGATCGTGGCCCTCATCTGGACGGTCAGCCAGCTGTACGTGACCGTGGACATCGCCTTCGCCCGGGTGTTCACGGAGGAACCGGAGCGCGACGTGGTACGCAGGACGGCGCGTGGGTTCCTGTGGGTGGGCGTGGTCCTCACCCTCGTCATCGTCGCGATCATCATGGCCACGCTCCTGGCGGCCGCGGACACCGTGCTGCCTTCGAGCGTGCCGCTCGGCCGCGGCGTCGTGGACGTCCTGACCTCGTGGCCGCTGCTGGTCGCGCTCGGCGTGGTCGTGGTCGCGGGCATCTATCGCCTTGTCCCATCGCGGACGCCGTCGTGGCCGGCCGTGGCGACACCGGCCATCGCAGCTGGTCTGGTCATCGTCCTCCTTGGCCAGATCTTCGCGTTCCTCGCGCCACGCCTGGTCGGCGTCGCCAGTGTGGTCGGCCCGCTGGCCACCGTGTTCATCACCCTGGCCTGGTTGTCATTCACGTTCCAGGCGCTGCTCCTTGGCGCTGCCTGGACGTGCGTCGAGGACGGGCGACGCCGTCGAGCGACTGGATCAGTCCTGGCGGGTCCCGCAGCGGCGACAGAACCGCGCAGTCGCTGACAGTGACAGCCCGCAACTGACACACGGCTGGACGGCGCCGGCGACCCTGGGCGCGGGGCCACCGGGGTCGGGAGTCGCTGCACCGGCCGTGGGGACCAAACCGACCTCCCGGGCCGATTCGGCCCACAGCGCGTCGATCCCGCCGCTCGGAGTGGCCGGCCGCCCGAGGAACGGCAACCCGGCATTCGCCTGCGGGCTCGGCCACTGCGGCTGAGACGGCCATTGCGGCTCGCCACCGGCGGCGTGAGGCACGTCCGGCCCGACGGCCGGGGCTGGGCTCGTCGGTTTGCTCTGGGTCGGGGCAGATGGATCGGGGGCGACGATGTGCCAGGTGGGCTGCTCCACGAGATCGTCGGCCCGGACGGGCTCCGGAGTCGGTTCGACCTCGGCGACGACTGGCTCCGGCTGGGCGACGACTGGCTCCGGTGCCGGATCGGGCGTCGGTCGGCGGGTGGCCTGCTCGACCTCGTAGGCTGCGATCTCCGCGTCCAGGTTCTGGCCCGGCCGGAACTTGCGCAGCAATTCGGACGTGGCCGCTGCGGCGGCCGCGGCGCGGGCACCGACGTCATGGGTCGCTGGTGTCGTGGGCCGGACGACTGCGTCGTCCAGCGCCTGGGCAGGCTGCATGGCCTCGGCTGCTGGCTCGATCGCTTCGTCCAGCGCCTGGGCAGGCTCGATCGCCTCGGCTGTTGGCTCGATCGCCTCGGCTGCTGGCTGGGGCGCCCCGCCCAGGGCGGTCAGGCGGGCCAGCGCGTCGATCTCCTCTATCTCGAAGTCGCCATCGGCGGCTGGCGCGAACGGATCGCCCGGCGTGGCTTCATCGGCCGCATGCATGCGGTCCGACGTCGGCCACGCCAGCACGTCCAGGGTCGGGACCTGGTCGTGGCCGTTGCTGGCCGGGTGGCCATTGCCATCGAACGCGATGCCCGTGCTGACATCAAGGTCGGGGAACGGCGCCGGCAGGATCTCGTGCCCGAGGTGTGGCGCACACGTGAGACAGCGGCCCTCGGTCTCGTTCCAGCAGTTCGCGCAGGTGTACTGGCGGCAGTGCATGCAGAAGTTGAAGGTCTTGTGGAAGGCGTCGAGCTGCTGCGAGGTCGCCTCGCGGTCGGTATCGCTGCGGGCCGCGGCCATGGCCTCGTCCAGCGACGTGTCGTCGGACATGACGAAGTTCTTCAGGCCGCGAGACAGGACCCTCACGCCCTTCAGGCGGGTCGTTCGCGGCACGGCCGATTCGAAGGTGTACCGCGTGCCACACCGTTCGCAGAAGGATTCGGTCAGGATCTCGGGCATCGTGCCCCCGGGGAGTGAGCGCTGGACACGTTCAGGCAGATTGGCCCCGAACGAGTCCCAGATTATAGCGCAGGGTCGCCAGCGCCCCCGCGACGGGCGTACTTCCCAGGGCCGGCGGATGGTCCCGGGTCACGTGCTGGAGGCGACGTCAGACTGCACTCGAGGCGGTCTGCACTGCGCGCGAGGCGGCCTCCGGACCCTCTGCTAGACTCCGCCACCGAACATGCCGCCGCTGGCCGCCATCGAGCGGTTCTTCGAACGACTCCTGGAGCGCCCGTCCGCGCGCCTGTTCCGGGTACGGCTCCAGCCGATCCAGCTACAGCGCCGGATCGAGCGCGCGATGGAGGCCGAGCGCCTGTCCTCGTCGGACCGGACGCTTGTCCCGAACCGCTTCGTGGTCCATCTGAACCCTGCCGATCTGGCCGGATTCGGGGACATGACGGGGTCGTTGGCCAGTGAGCTTGCCGACGGGGCGCTCGTCTTCGCGCGCAGTCACCGGTACACCCTGGTTGATCGTCCCAGCGTGGACCTCATCGCGGACGCGACGGTCGCCCGCGCAGAGATCCGGGTCATCGCTCGCTTCGCCGACCCGATCGCGGGTGGCGGTGGAGGTCCGCTGGCGGCGGTCGCCGCGGATCGGCAGGGCAGCGCGAGCGTTCGGCGAGGCGCTTCGCCGCGCTCGGCCGGCGACCCGAACGACACGATGGTCTACACCGTGCCGCGACCGAGCGCTCCCTCGGCCCGGCTACGCGTCATCCGTTCCGAAGGCAGCGACCGGACCATCGAGTTCGACGGGACCGGGTTGACCATCGGACGGGCCCCGGACAACGACCTCGTGCTGGCCGACGGGCGGGTCTCGCGTCATCACGCGCGCCTGTCCGGACGACGGGGCACGCTCGTCTATCTCGATCTTGGGAGCACCAACGGGTCGCGCGTGAACGGCGTGACCGTTGGCGAGCTGGTCCTCGGAGCGGGCGACCGGATCGAGCTCGGCGACACGGTCATCCATGTCGAGGCCGCCCTGGAGGTGACCTGATGGAGGCCTCGCTGGTCGTGATCTGGGCCGTCCGGCTGCTGTTCCTAGCGCTGCTGCTGTTGTTCCTCGTGCGCGTGATGCGGGTCCTGCTTCGGGACCTGCGGGCGGCCGCGCGTGAGCCCGCCAGCCTCCTCGGACGGCTGGTCGTGGTCACCTCGCCCGGTGCCGAGCCGCGCCAGGGGCGGTCCTTCGACCTCGACGTCATCACGACCCTCGGTCGCGACGTCAACAACGCGATCGTCATCGACGACCCGTTCGCGTCGACCGATCACGCCGTGCTCACCTACCGCGGCCGGAGCTGGTACGTGGAGGACCTGGGCAGCACCAACGGGACCTTCGTGAACGGGCGGCTGGTCGCCTCGGTCGCGCCCATCGGATTTGGCGATGAGCTCGGGATCGGAGCGGTCCGCCTGCGTCTCGAGCGGGCGCGCAGCGCATGACCGCGGGCGCTTCCGTGGCATTGCCCCGGATCCTCGGGCCGATCCACCCGAGGACGCGCAGGACCGAGGCGTCGCTGCTGGTGCTGGTCGCCGCGACCCTGGCCGTTGGACGGGTGTCCCTGTCACTGACCCAGTCCGGTGTGGCATCGCTCGAGGACGCGCACGGCCTGCTCATCTATCTCGGGGCGCTGGCCATCGCTCATGTCGCGCAGGTGCTGGCCGGCCGCCGGTCGGATCAGATCCTGTTGCCCACGATGGGCCTGCTCGGGGGTATCTCGCTGCTGTTGATGCAGCGGCTGCCTCAGAACCTCGTGACCCTGGATGTCGGGTCGCTCACGCTCGGTCTCGGGGACGTGCAGCTCGTCTGGCTGTGCCTGGCCGTGGGCGTGGCCACGACCATCGGTATCGTCGTCCGGTCGGACAACTGGCTGCGCCGCTACAAGTACACGTGGGCGGTCCTCGGCATCGCCCTGCTGCTGCTGACATTCGTGTTCGGTAGTGACGTCGGCGGGCAGCGCCTGACCCTGCGCATCGGACCCATCGGCGGCCAGCCGTCGGAGCTGCTCAAGGTCATCCTCGTCGTCTTCCTGGCGGGCTATCTCTCGGAGAACCGCCCGCTGCTCATCGAGCAGGACACCCGGATCGGTCCGCTCCGGCTGCCCCCGTTGCCGTATCTCGCGCCAATGGTCGCGATGTGGGCGATCGCCCTGGGGGTGGTGGTCGTGCAGCGCGATCTCGGTGCCGCACTGCTCTTCTTCGCGGTATTCCTGGCCCTGGCCTACGCGGCCACCGGGCGGCTCAGCCTGGTGGTCATCGGCCTCGCCCTGTTCCTGGCCGGCAGCACGGTGATGGCCCAGCTCTTCGATCACGTCCGGGATCGCATCGATATCTGGATCGACCCATTCGCGGATCCGCTGGGGGCGGGCTACCAGGTCGTGCAGTCCCTGCACGCCTTCGCCCGAGGTGGCCTGCTGGGCACCGGGTTGGGAGCTGGCCTGCCCCTGGTCGGAGGGCGGCTGCCCATCCCCGAGGTCCACACCGACTTCCCGCTGGCCGCCCTTGGCGAGGAGCTGGGCCTCGTCGGGGTCGTAGCCATCCTGGCCTGCTTCCTGGTCATCGTGCAGCGTGGCCTGCGCATCGGGGCCGCTGCCGCGGACGACTTTCGGGCCATTCTCGCGACCGGGCTTGCCCTGGTCATCGGCGTCCAGGCGTTCATCATCGCGGCGGGCAACCTCAAGGTCCTGCCGCTCACCGGCGTGACCCTGCCGTTCATCAGCTACGGCGGCTCCTCGTTGCTGGCCAATGCGATCGTCGTCGGTCTGCTGCTGGCCCTGTCCGACCGGGGGGTCGAGCCGCCCGCACCGCCACAGCCCGTGGGCCGTGACGGTTGGCTGGCCAGGCGTCGCCTTGTGCGTCGCCGCGCGGCCGACCAGGCCTCGTCCACCGCAGCCGGGTCTCGCAGCGGGCGGGCCGCCTGATGCTCGCGACTTCGACGCGCCGCCGTCCGCTCGGTCGGACCATCGTCCACGTCGCCGTCGTCATCGCCCTGCTTTTCGGCGTCCTTGCCGGCGCGGGCGGGTACTGGAGCGTTATCGGGGCTCCCGATCTCGTGCGTTCGCCCTACGACCCGGCGGTCATCGCCGCCGCTCGGACCGTGCCCCGCGGGCGCATCGTCGACCGCGAGGGTCGGACGCTGGCGCGCAACGAGACCGATGCCAACGGCGAGCTGTACCGGGTGTATCGCGGCGCGGCCATCAGCCACGTGCTGGGCTATGCCTCCGATCGCTATGGCCAGGCGGGTCTCGAGCGGTCCTACGACGCGGAGCTCTCGGGACTCGCGGGCGATCCGGTCGCGGATGCGCTGCGCAAGTTCGGCTCGGATCCGTACGATCCCAAGGATCTGACCCTCGCCCTGGACTACGACCTGCAGCGGGCGGCAGTGGCGGCGCTGGGCGACTTCCGGGGCGCGGTGGTCATGCTCGACCCGGCCACGGGCGAGGTGCTGTCCCTGGCCTCCACGCCGACCTACGACGCGTCGGCGATCGCCGATCCCGTGACATCGGAGGCGGCGTTCACGGCCCTCCAGGACGGCGCTGGCCAGCCGCTCCTGCCGCGCGCGACCCTGGGTCGCTACGTGCCCGGCAGTGTCTTCAAGGTCGTGACCGCCATCGCGGGTCTCGGCTCGGGCGCGATCAGCCCCGCGACGACGTTCGCGGAACAACCGAAGGCCGAACGTGAGGGTCTGCTCGTCGAGGGCTTCCGGGTCCGCGACGGCCACCATCCAGTGACGGGCTCGCGGGCACTCGATCTGGTCGGCGCGACCGAAGTCTCATGCAACCTGTGGTACGCGCTGGCCGGTCTGGAGACCGGTGGCGACGCGCTCGTGGAGTACGCCGGACGACTCGGCTTCGGCGAGCCGCTCGACTTCGACCTGCCCACGGCGATCTCGCAGGTCACCGCTGGCGACGGCCCCGCGCCGGGCGGCTTCCTCGATGACGTCGAGCTGGCCAATGCCGCGTACGGCCAGGGCGAGACCTTCGTGACGCCGCTCCAGATGGCGCTCGTCGCCTCGACGATCGCTAACGGTGGCGAGCGCATGCGACCGCGCCTGGTGACCGCGATCTCGAGCGACAAGAGCGGGCGCCGCGAGCTCGGTCCGGCCTCGGAAGGCCGGGTCATCGATGCCGCGGCGGCCGCGGCCATCAGCGAGGCGATGGTCGCCGCGGTGGAAGGTGAGCTCGGGCAGCGGTTCACGACCGGGGCCAGGGTCCCGGGCGTGACCACGGCCGGCAAGTCGGGCACGGCCGAACTCGGCGGCGACGGTGAGCCCCATTCGTGGTTCATCGGGTTCGCCCCGGCCGAAGCGCCGCGGATCGCGATCGCGGTCCTCGTCGAGCAGGGAGGGCGTGGTGCCGAGGTCGCGGCGCCGATCGCCGGCACGCTCATGACCCGCTACCTCGAGGGACTCCGATGAGCGACGGACCAGCCGCGCACGAGCCGCGGGGCGGCCCGCCCAGGGAACGGCGACCGATCATCGAGCGGGTGGGCCTGGGGCTCGTCGCCGCCATCATCGCGATCATGTTCGGGGGCGTCGCGGCAGCGGCCTGGGCGGGTGGCGAGCCGTTCCTGGCCGTGATGTCGGGCGTCGGCTGCCTGATGACCGCGTGGGTCGGCGGCCTGACCCTGTTGCGCGGCTGAACGCTCGCCGCGTACGCCTGGCTCAACCCCCGTAGCGACGCAGGACGCGCAGGACCTTGGCCACGCCCCAGGCCTGGAACGGACAACCGCGACCCTCGAAGGGCGCCTCGGACTCCATGATCTCCGACACCGACCCAAGGCCCGCCACCTCGAGGTGGGCCGGGATCGACGAGACTGCCGCAAGGGCGGCGGATGGACCGCCATCGAAGCGGGCGACGGCATCGGCATAGGGGCCGATGAGCCATGTCCAGGCGGTGCCCTGGTGGTACGCGCCGTCGCGGGCGCGGCGATCGCCCTGGTAGTGCTCCCGATACGCGGGATCGGTCGGGGCCAGCGAGCGCAGGGCCAGCGGCACCAGCAGCTCGCGGCGCACCGCCGTGAGGACGGACCTCGCGATCGTGCTGTCCACGAGCGGGTGGGGGAGGGACAGGGCGAGGAGCTGGTTCGGGCGCAGGTCGAGC
>JANOTJ010000254.1:0-7313 GCA_031416295.1 Chloroflexota bacterium | reverse complement strand
ACATCGTGCCCATCTCGGGCGCCGTCGAGGTTGCGCCCCGGCTGGGCCTCGCCGAGGCGATCGTGGACCTCGTGTCCACCGGTTCCACGCTGGTGATGAACGGCCTGCGCCAGGTCGGCGATGTCCTCGCGTCGGAGGCGATCCTCATCGCCAACCCGACGGCCCAGCGCGACCGCGCGCCAGAACTCGCCGCCATCGACACGATGCTCTCTGCGGTCATCGCGGCGCGCGGTCGCAAGTACCTGATGATGAACGCGCCGGCCGCGCACCTGGCGGAGCTCGAGGAGCTGCTGCCGGCGCTCGAGTCGCCGACCATCATCCCCCTGGCCCACGAGGGCATGGTCGCCATCCACACGGTCGTCGGCGCGGACGACGTCTGGGGGCTGCTGCCGCGGCTCAAGGCCGCAGGAGCCTCGGGCATCCTGGTGCTGCCGATCGAGAAGATCGTCCCGTGACCGTGTCCGCGGGTTCCACCGGCCTGACGACGACCGGGAGCGTGACCGGCTTGCGCCTGCGTCGCCTGGACCTCGCGGCGGCCCTCGCCGGCGATCCGGATGCGACCGCTCACCGGCGCGCCCTCGTCCGCCGGGGCGCGGTCGCGGATCCGCGAGTGCGCCAGGCCGCCCGCGCCACGCTCGAGGACGTCCGGGCGCGCGGCGACGCGGCGGTGCGCGACGCGAACGCGCGCGTGGGCGGTGGCCGACCGGATGGCCGACTGCTCCTCGACCGCGCCGACCTGCTCGCCGCGAGGGACGCGCTCGAGCCACGCATCCGCCGTGCGCTCGACCAGGCGATCGCCAATGTGACCCGTTTCGCGGCTACCCAACGGCCGGTCGGCACGACCACGACGATCGATCCAGGGATAGAGATCGAGCGCCGCTGGGAGCCGCTCGCCAGGGTCGGCTGCTACGTCCCCGGCGGCTCAGCCCCATATCCGAGCTCGCTCGTGATGACCGTGGTGCCGGCACGCGTCGCTGGGGTCGAGCGCGTCGTCGTCGCCTCGCCGGCGGCGGCCGACGGCTCACTGAACGCCGTCCTCCTGGGAGCGGCGGGCCTGCTCGAGGTCGATGTATTCGTCGTGGCTGGCGGTGCCCAGGCCATCGGTGCACTCGCCTTCGGCCTGCCGGAAGCCGGTCTCGACCCCGTCGATCGCATCGTCGGTCCGGGCAACGCCTGGGTCACCGCTGCGAAGATCGAGGTCTGCGGCGAGGTCGGTATCGATCTCCCGGCGGGTCCCTCGGAGGGCCTCGTGCTTGCCGCTCCGCCGGCCGATGTCCGTCGTGTGGCCACGGACCTCATCACCCAGGCCGAACACGGAGCCGACTCCCCGGCCCTCCTCGTGACCACCGATGCCGCCTTCGCCGATGCTGTCGAGGCGGCCGTGGATGACCTCCTGGCGAACGCCGCCCGCCGCGACATCCTTGCTCGCTCGCTGGCTGAGCACGGACGGATCGTCCTGGCCCCGACCCTGGATGCCGCCATCGACTTCGTCAACGACTACGGCCCCGAGCACCTGTCCGTAGACATCGAGCCGCTGGAGCCGACTGTCGCCAGGATCCGCAACGCAGGATCGCTGTTCGTCGGGCCGTGGGCGCCCGAATCGGCCGGCGACTACGCGACCGGCGCCAACCACGTCCTGCCGACGGGCGGGCTCGCCCGGTCGTCTGGGGGCCTCTCGGTCGAGTCCTACGGCAAGTTCCTGCAGGTCCAGCGGATCACCCGCGAAGGCCTGTCAAGCATCGCCGACGCCGTGACCACACTGGCCGAGGCCGAGGGACTGTTCGCCCACCGCGACGCCGTACTGGAGCGCTTCCGGGAACCGCGTCCGTGAACCCAGGGAGGATGACCCCGATGACCTTCGTCTCCCCGACCGCACCGGCGTCGTACACGTGGGAGGCCACCGATGAGGAGGTCGCGGCGCGCTACGACATCGCGCAGGACCGGATCGTGCGCTTCGACCTGAATACCTCGCCCAGCCCGCCCGAGCTTATCGCCGGGCTGCTCGCCTCAGGCAACTTCGAGACGTCGCTGTCCGAGTACCCGCCGGCCGACTACCGGCGGCTGGTGGCCGCGGCCGCGGACCGCTTCGGGGTCGGCACGGACGAGCTCATGGTCGGCGCCGGGGCCGACGAGATCCTCGACATCATCGGCAAGGCCTTCCTGCCTGAAGGATCGCGGACCGTCATCCCGACGCCGACGTACGCGATGTACCGGGTCATCACGGAGCAGCGCGGCGCGACCGTGATCGCCGTCCCACGCCTCGGTCGCGATGCCGGGTACGTGCTGGACGCGCCGGCGGTGCGCGCGGCGGCACGAGATGCCGCCCTCGTCTGGCTGTGCAGCCCGAACAACCCGACGGCGCTGCCCGAGCCCGACGGTGCCATCGCGGCCCTCCTGGCCGACCTTGCCGCGGATGCCGCCTCGTCGGATCGGGAAGCGCCGGTCGTCGTCCTGGACGAAGCCTATGCGGAGTTCGTCGGCGACTCCCTCGTCGGCCTCCGTAACGACTATCCACGGCTCATCGTCGTGCGCACCGCGAGCAAGGCTTACGCCCTGGCCGGCCTGCGCGTCGGGTTCGCGGTCGCTCGATCGGCGCTCATCGAGACGCTCAACCCGTACCGATCGCCGGCGTCGGTCTCGACGGTCTCCGCGACGCTTGTCGCGGAGGCGTTGCGCGATGGCTCGGCTGCGGCCGGCAACGTTGCCCGGGTGACCCGCGAGCGCGACCGTCTCCGTGCAGCGCTGAACGGCGCGGGTTGGAGCGTGGGACCTTCGGTCACGAACTTCCTGCTCGTGGACTTCGCCTCCAGCGAGCGCGCCGCCGAGGCGGCCCAGGGTCTCCTGCGCGCCGGGCTCGTGCCCCGGACATTCGGTCCGAACCACCCGCTGGCCGATCACCTGCGCCTGACCGTGCGCGATCCGGGCGAGAACGACCGGCTCATCGAGGCTGCCCGATCGATCACCCCGACCCTGCCCGACGTACTGGAGGCGCTCCGATGACCAACCCACTCGGCCAGCTCGAGATCCTGGAGCGCGATCCGGAGACGCGGCGCGTGTCCGTCGTCCGCGAGACCCGGGAAACGCGGATCGGCATCACCCTCGATCTGGACGGTACGGGCCACGCAGCGATCAAGACCGGCATCGGCTTCTATGACCACCTGCTGTCGTCATTCGCGCATCACGGCCTGTTCGACCTCGCCGTCGAGGCCGATGGCGACCTCCACGTGGACGAGCACCACACGGTCGAGGACGTCGCGCTGGTGCTGGGCGCCGCCTTCGCCGAGGCGCTGGGCGACCGAGCCGGGATCCGCCGCTTCGGCGAGGCGAGCGTGCCCATGGACGAGTCGATCGCGACCGCGGTCGTCGATGTCGGTGGGCGGCCGTACGCCGTCATCGATCTGCCGTTCAGCGGCGAGCGTGTGGGGACCTTGCCGCTCCAGTTGATCCAGCACGCCCTGGAGTCGTTCGCCGGGACCTCCGGCAGCACCCTTCATGTGTCCGGCCGCGGTCGCAACGACCACCACCTCGCCGAAGCCGCCATCAAGTCGCTGGCCCGTGCGCTGCGCCTCGCCTGCGAGCATGACCCGCGTCGGGTGGGCGTCGCATCCACCAAGGGCACGCTCGGGTGAACGGTCCGGCCATCGCCGTGGTCGACTACGGAGCGGGCAACCTGGTGAGCATCGAGCAGGCGCTGACCCGGGTCGGGGCGCGGGTCACCATCGCCCGAGATGTCAAGGGCATGCGCGGCGCCGATGCGCTCGTCGTGCCCGGTGTCGGAGCAGCCGCGCCGGCCATGGTCAGGCTCCAGCGCCGCGGGCTGGTGGACCCCATCCGCTCGTGGATCGACGCCGATCGCCCGTTCCTGGGCGTCTGCCTCGGCCTGCAGCTCCTGTTCGAGGGCAGTGACGAGGATGGGGCCGACACCCTGGGCGTCCTCGCGGGCCGGACGGTCCGCCTCGAGGACGCGCCGACCCTGCCCCACATCGGCTGGAACCAGGTCGACCGCGGGCGGCCGCATCCCCTCTTCGCCGGCATCGATGACGGCGCGGACTTCTATTTCGTGCACTCGTACGTGGGCGTCCCGACAGACGACGCGGTGATCGCGGCCACGACCGAGCACGGCCGGCCGTTTGTGTCGGCGGTCGCCCGCGGCCAGCTCCTCGGTGTCCAGTTCCACCCCGAACGGAGCGGCGACGACGGCCTGCGCCTGCTCGCGAACTTCACCGGCCTGGTGGCCGCTTCCGCGTCGGCCGCCTGATGCTCCGCCGCCGGGTCATCCCGTGCCTGGATGTGGCCGACGGCCGCGTCGTGAAAGGCACGCGCTTCGTCGATCTCACCGATGAGGGTGACCCGCCCGAACTCGCCGAACGCTACGCTCTCGAAGGTGCCGATGAACTCGTCTTCCTGGACATCACCGCGGCGCCCGAACGTCGCAGCACGCTCCTGGACATCGTGGAGCGGACGGCCCGCCGCGTGTTCATCCCGCTCACGGTCGGCGGCGGGGTCCGGACCGTCGTCGAGATGCGCGATGTGCTGCGCGCCGGCGCGGACAAGGTCTCGCTCAACACAGCGGCCGTGGCCGATCCCTCGCTGATCACGCGCTGCGCGGCGCGCTTCGGTCGCCAGGCAGTCGTCGTGGCCATCGATGCCCGACGGCGGCTCCTGGACACGGGCGCCGAACCGACCTGGGACGTGGTGGTGAAGGGCGGCCGTGAGGCGACCGGTCTCGACGCCATCGCCTGGGCGGAGCGGGCCGTGGACCTCGGCGCGGGCGAGCTGCTCGTCACGTCAATGGACCGCGATGGCACCGGCGATGGCTTCGACACCGAGTTGCTGCGGGCCATCACCTCGCGCGTTAGGGTGCCGGTGATCGCGTCCGGCGGTGCCTCCGGCCCAACGGACTTCGTGACGGCCGTCCGCGATGGCGGTGCCGACGCTGTCCTCGCCGCCTCGATCTTCCACCGGCGCATCCACTCGATCGCGTCGGTCAAGGCGGCCATGGCCGACGCCGGGCTGCCGGTCCGGCTTGTCCCGGAGGCGGTGGCATGAGCACGGTCCGAGGGTCCACCGAATTGCTCGCGGATGTCCGCTACGACGACGCCGGCCTCGTGCCGGCGGTCGTCCAGGACGTGCACGACGGCCGGGTCCTGATGGTCGCCTGGATGGACGCCGAGGCCCTCGCGGCCACGCTGGCGACCGGCGAGGTCCACTTCCACTCGCGCTCGCGCGATCGCCTGTGGCGCAAGGGCGAGACCAGCGGCAATGTGCTGCGGCTCGTCGGCCTTGCCACCGATTGCGACGCGGACGCCCTGCTGCTGACCGCCGATCCGGTCGGCCCGACGTGCCACCGCGGGACCCGCTCGTGCTTCGATGCGGACGGCGCCGCGGCTGAGCCAGAGACCCAGGGGTTCGCGTGGCTGGAGGCTCTGTGGGCCACGATCGCGGCCCGAGCGGCCGAGCGGCCGGCCGGCTCCTACACCACGACGCTCCTGGACGGTGGCGTGGATATGGTCGCGCGCAAGGTCACCGAGGAAGCCACCGAGGTCCTGATGGCCGCCAAGGACGACGCCACGGCATCTTCACCCGAGACGCGCGAGGCCCTCGCCGGCGAAGCCGCCGATCTCATCTACCACGCCCTGGTCCTGCTCGCCGAGCGCGGACTCCCCCCGGTCGCCGTCATCGAGACGCTGCGCGCTCGCCACCGCTGATCAGCCCAGGAGGCGTCCGATCTCGCGTCGGCGCTTGCCGATGCGCACATCGAGCCACTCCCCGGCGATGGGTTTCGGGACGGTGGCGGGATCGCTGATGCGCACGCCGTTGACGACGAGTCCCCCACCGGCGATCAAGCGCCGCGCCTCACCACGCGATGCGACGACTCCGCTGTCGGCCAGCACGGCCATCGCGCCTGCCTCCAGCGACGCGCGGGTGTAGCGGAACCCGTCCGTCGCGCCGTACAGCGATGCAAGCACGCTCGGATCATCCAGCGGTAATGCCGCGAAGAGCGCCGCCGCGTCGCGGGCAGCGTTGGCTGCGGCAGCGGGCCCATGGGTCCTCGAGGTGATGTCGAGGGCCAGCGCCCGCTGGGCCTCCCGAGCCTCTGGACGGGCCAGGGCTTCGGCTTCGAGCGCTTCGATCTCCTCGCGCCCGAGCTCCGTGAACCAGCGCAGGTATGTGCCCACGTCGCGATCGTCCGTGTTGAGCCAGTACTGGTAGAAGGCGAACGGCGTCGTGCGTGCCGCGTCCAGCCAGACCGACTCCCCGGACTCGGACTTGCCGAATTTCGTGCCCGAGGGAGACAGCAGCAGCTTGTAGGCGAGGCCGTGGGCGGGCTGCTCCGGGCCGTCCTCGCCCACCCCGGCGGTCCGCCGGATGAGTTCCAGGCCCGCTGTGATATTGCCCCACTGGTCCGCCCCGCCCATCTGCATCTCCACGCCCATCGTCCGGTAGAGATGCTCGAAGTCGTGCGCCTGCAGGAGCATGTAACTGAATTCGGTGAACGAGAGGCCGCGCTCAAGGCGGACCTGGACCGAGTCCTTGGCGAGCATGTACGGCACGGTGAAATGCTTCCCGGTGTCGCGCAGGAATCCGATGAGCGAGAGATCTCCCAGCCAATCGAGGTTGTTGACCATCACCGCTCCGCCGGACCCGGGCGAGAAGTCCAGGAACCGCTCCAATTGGCCGCCCAACGCGACGACGTTCGCCTCCAACGTCTCGCGGTCCAGGAGGTTGCGCTCCGACGATCGCCCGGACGGATCGCCGATCATCCCGGTCCCCCCACCGACCAGGGCGACCGGTCGGCCGCCGTGTCGCTGAAGGCGGAGCAGGCCGAAGATCGGCACCAGGTGGCCGACGTGGAGGGAGTCCGCGGAGGGGTCGAAGCCGTTGTAGCCGGCGATCGATCGGCCTGTCGCGAGGCGGGCGGGCAACCCCGGTGTCGTGTCATGCAGGATGCCCCGCCATGCCAGTTCCGCCAGCAATCCACCCGGCTGGTGCGTGGATGGATCCGTCACAGGTTCCCGCGCCGAGTCGTCTCGCAACACTGAGAGGTGGCTGTCAGTTCATTCACGCCCCCTATGCTATCGTGCGGCCACAGATGCAAACCAGCCTCGCGCGGCGCCAGCGCCACAGACGTGCGCTTCAGCATCGCCCGAACGGACGCGCAGGATCCACGTTCGCTCGGATCCTCGTCGTCGTTCTCGTCGTCATGCTCGGCAGCGGGGTTCTCCTTGCGGGAGCCGGCCTCGTGTTTGTCGTCGGCGCGTACAACCATTACGCGGCTGGCCTGCCCGAACCCGTCGCCACGCTCACGAGCA
>JANOTJ010000253.1:0-1862 GCA_031416295.1 Chloroflexota bacterium | reverse complement strand
GCCTCGCGCTCCATCCACTCGGCGCCCTTCCACAGGTACGTGGCCGAGGGCGCGCGCGGATCGTCGCGCGACAGGCCGTCGGCGATCAGGCGCAGCCAGTCGCTGGTGGTCTCGCTCCACAGGTGATACACCACCTGCATGACCTCGCCGGTGTCCACACCGCACAGGTCGGCCAGGAACTCGAAGCGGAAGGCGGGCTCATCGTGGAGCGCGGTCAGGACCTGGGTGACGTCGCCCGGTGCGATGCGCATCTCGGTCTCGTCGTGACGCTGCCGGATGGGACCAAGCAGGCGATCGCCAAAGCGGCCTTCGAGGCGGGTCTTGAACGCGCGATCCACGCCTACAGATCCTCCGGCACGGTCGGACCGATCGCCCGGTCGGGCCAGTGGCCGCGGCGGTCCTTGACCAGCTGCTGGAGCTTCATCATGCCGTAGATGAGGCCCTCCGGTCGCGGCGGACAACCCGGCACGTAGACGTCCACGGGCATCACCCGGTCGATGCCCTCGACCGTCGAGTAGCTGCGCTTGTAGCGGCCGCCCGAGCACGTGCAGTCGCCCATCGCGACGCACCACTTGGGCTCGGGCATCTGCTCCCAGAGGCGGACCAGGGGACCGGCCATCTTGGTCGTGAGCGTGCCCGCCACGATGAGCACGTCGGCCTGGCGCGGGCTCGCCCGGAACGGGAACATGCCCCAGCGGTCCATGTCGTTCTTGGAGGTCGCCGCGGACATCATCTCGATGGCGCAGCAGGCGAGGCCCGACAGGAGCGGCCACAGGCTGTTCATCCGGATGAGGTCCAGCACGTAGTCGGCCTTGGTCGGGATGACTTCCAGCATGCCGCCCCAGCGCGCGTCGTCGCGGCGCCCGGCGCCCGAGGCCTCGTACTCGCGCAGGTGGGTGACGTCGGTCGGCTGCCCGCCGGCGTAGGCGCTCGGATCCGCCGCGGACCACAGCTCGTTGGCCACCACGAGGGGGCTCGCGACCTCGCTCGAGCCGTCCGTCGTGGTCAGCGCCCGGTCCCCACCGGGGCGCTCGTTCAGCGCCACGTGAGCGCCCCCTTTCGCCAGGCATAGGCGAGCCCGAGGAGCAGGATCGATACGAAGATGAGCATCGTCAGGAAACCACCGAGCAACAGGTCCTGGAACACGTAGGCCCACAGGAAGATGAACACGACCTCGATGTCGAAGGCCACGAAAAGCAGGGCGTAGATGTAGAACGAGAGGCCGAAACGACCGTGGGTATCGCCGAAGGTGTCGATGCCCGACTCGTACGGGAGCCCCTTGTGCTCATCGCCGCGATTGCGGTGGGAGATGAGCCAGGCGGCACCGATGGTCAGGAACACGAACGACACGCCGGCGACGGCGAAGCCCACGATGTACCAGATGCCGGTCAACCGAACTCCCTTCGAGCGACGCACCCGGGGCTGGCGTCGCCGGATCGAGGAACCCCTGGAGTGAGGCGCGCGCGAGCCGATCCATGGCTGGATCGCCCACGCCGCGGCCATTCTAGCAGCGGCCGAGCGTGGCTCGGGTGTGGCCCACGAGGGGATCGGGCGGTGCCCGGACATCGGCACCGGGGTCGGGGGGCGGGACGCGCCGAGCGCGCGTGCAGGTTCGCGTCCCACCCCCCGGCGGTGTGGTCGTGCGACGACCAGATCGAAGCCTGACGACCCCGCTGCGCCCGGGCAATAGGGCACGTTCCCTAGTGGGCTCCACGGCGGTCCGGTGCGGTCTGGTGCGGTCGAGCCGCGGTCGTCTCGCGGTCAAGCCGCGGTCGTCTCGCGGTCATCGAGTCCGCCAGATGACGCCAGCCAGCGTCACTAGGCGCGCTATGAGCCCTTCGGGCGTCCTCGCAGCGACCGCT
>JANOTJ010000252.1:0-1592 GCA_031416295.1 Chloroflexota bacterium | reverse complement strand
CGCCCGTGACGACCGCGTCGGCGGCGGCAGCGGTGGCGGCTGTGGTGGCTGTGGTGGCGGCGGCAGGCGGCGCGGTCCTGGCCTTCGACGTCGCGCGCCGGGCGGCAGCCTCGTTCGGAGGAGCCGGGGCAGCGACCGTCCGTGTCGCGCCCGCCGGCGCCTTCGCCGCGGCCTCAGCGTCCGCCGCAGCTTCGTCCTCGAGCGCCGACTCGTACTCCTGCACCGACGCGAACACGGGCAGGCCCGCCGACGCGGCGAGCGCTCGGGTCGTCGCGTCGCCGCCGATGACCGACAGCCGTTTCTGGTGGGTCAGCGCATCGCGCGCCAGCAGCCGGAGATTGATGCGCGACGTGGCGACCCGCGACCCGTAGGGCAGCACGACACCGACGCGAATGCCCTCCACGGACCGGATCCGCGACGCCGCCGAGGTGATCTCGTCGTCGATATCGAGGTAGATGACGCCGCCGGCCACGTCAGACCTTCATCGCGCGCAGAACCCGCCGCAGGGCGACATCGAGCGGGTCCTCGGTCGTCTGGAGCTCGATGGCCTGGAAGGCCAGCCCCAGGGGCGTCACATCCTGCTGATCGACGAGCAGTCCGGTCGCGTCGCTCACGGTATCGATGAGATCGGGCGACATGATCGTGACCTCGGGCGGACGCGCGAACGGCATGCGCTTCCAGAACGCCTCGGCGGCGAGCGCGGCCTGGACCTCGGGCAGGCGCGACCCGCCACCGCACAGGTAGATCCGCCCGGGCAGCAGGTCGCCGCCGGACAGCTCCTCCATGACCAGCTCGACGCCCGCCGCCCAGACGCGCACGTCGTCGCCGACGATCGAGGCGATGTCGCTGCGTCGTTCTACATCGATGCCCCGGGCGTAGTCGACCTTGAGCGCCTCGGCCCGCGGGAAGGGCAGGTCCAGGCGATCGGCCAGGGACTTCGTGAACGCCCGGCCCCCGAGCGCGAACATCCGGGTGCCCTCTATGCCGCCCTGGCGGACGAGCGCGACATCGGTGGTCCCGCCACCGACGTCCACGAAGAGCGCGCCGGTCTGGCGGATGACGTCCGGGCCAAGGACCCGCGCCACGGCGTACGGCTCGGCCACGATCTCCAGGAGCTCCAGGTCGAGCTGGCTGGCGACACTCTGGAGCGCGCCCAGGTGGACCAGCGGGGCGAACGCGTTGAAGATGCCGATCTTGACGTGACGGCCCTGAAAACCGACCGGATTGGTCAGCGCGTAGCCATCGATGGACGCGCCGGTCACCGCCGCGTGCACGAGGCGCACATCGACGTGGGGCAGCCCGGTCTCCCAGGTGATCGCCCGCTCCGCCTCGTGCAGGGCCTCGCGCTGGACATTGTCGATGAGTTTCTGGAGCTCCCCCTCGCCGATCGGCTGATCCGGCTTCTTGCGTTCCTGGCTGTGGGTCGTGGTGAACCCCTTGACCAGTTCGCCGGCGATGCCGATGACCACCTGCTTCGGGCGGAATCCGGCCATCTCCTCGGCTTCCTGGAGCGCGACGGCGCAGTTGTCCACGACGGCCGCGATGTCGGCCACGGTCCCCGACTGCATGTGCGACAGGCCCTGACGCTTGCG
>JANOTJ010000251.1:0-3555 GCA_031416295.1 Chloroflexota bacterium | reverse complement strand
GTTGCTGGGGGCGGAGGTCGAGGGGATCGCCGTGCACATCTGCGCCCGCGTGGCCGCCGCGGCGGCACCAGACGAGGTGCTCGTGACGTCGACGGTGCGAGACCTCGCCGCCGGGTCGGGGATCGTGTTCGGCGACCGTGGCACGCACACGTTACGGGGCGTACCCGGGCGCTGGAAGCTCTCGTCCGCGAGCGGGCTGTCAGGCTGAGGCCGGCGGTGAGACTGACGATACTTTGAGGTGGCGGCGCACACCGGCTCCTTGACCTCCCGGCTCGTCGACTGTCACGATGCAGCGGAGAGGCTGCGCCGCCATCGAAACCCCGGCGGTCCCGACGCATGAACCGAGGCGAGATCATGGCACCGAGCACGATCCTCGACCGCGCCCGGCGCGCACTCGCCGAGCGCGGTTGGGCCGAGGCGCTCGAGCTTCTCGGCGAGGCCGATGCGGAGGGCGGCCTGGAGGCGGCGGATCTCGAGGCCTATGGCGACGCAGCGTGGTGGATGGGTCAGCTTGGGCTCGCGATCGAGCTGCGCGAGCGTGCGTTCGCCGCTTACACGGCGGCGGGCGATCGCCGGCGTGCCGCGGGCATCGCGCTCGCCCTGGCCAACGACTACAGCCATCGCCAGCAGAGTTCCATCGCGACGGGTTGGGTGAAGCGCGCCGAGCGGCTGCTCGCGGACCTGCCCGAGTCGGTCGAGCACGGGCTCCTCCAGCGGCCGTTCCTGGGCGCCGCGCTGGGGGCCGGCGACTTCGACACGGCGCTCGAGCGCGCGGAGCGGATCCTGGAGATCGGTGAGCGGCTGCGCGACCCTGATCTCGAGGCACTCGGGCTCCAGGACAAGGGGCGCGTGCTCATCGCCGCGGGACGCGTCGACGAGGGCATGGCGCTGTTGGACGAGGCGGTGGTCGCCGCCGTGAGTGGTGCCGTGTCGCCCTATCCGACGGCGGTCATCTACTGCAATGCGACGGTCGCATGCGAGGACCTGACCGACTTCCGCCGCGCCAGTGAGTTCGCCGATGCGGCGAAGCGCTGGTGCGATCGACAGGCGATCTCCGGCTTCCCCGGCATGTGCCGCGTTCGTCGGGTCGAGATCATCCGTCTCCGCGGCGCGTGGACGGAGGCGGAGGCCGAGGCGCGCAAGGCGTGCGCCGAGCTCCAGGACTTCTCCCTCGACTACGCCGGTGAGGGCTTCTACCAGATCGGCGAGATCCGCCTGCGCGTGGGCGACCTGGATGGAGCTGAGAAGGCCTTCACGCAGGCGCAAGAGATGGGACGCGAGCCGCAACCCGGCCTCTCGATGCTGCGCCACGCCCAGGGGCGGACCGACGCCGGCGCGGCCATGCTCGCTCGTGCTCTGCATGATCGCACGCTGCCTCCGTTGCAGCGCGCCCGCCTGCTGCCCGCCGAGGTGGAGTTGGCACTTGCGACCGGCGATACTGCCCGAGCCGCGACCGCGGCCGATGAGCTGGACCGGATCGGGCAGCAGTACGGGACGCATGTCCTGCGGGCCTCGGCCTGGTTCGCGCATGGCGAGGTCGCGCTGGCGCGTGGCGACCACGAGGCGGCGATCGATGCGCTGCGCCGCGCCTGGCGCACATGGCAGGAGATGGACGCGCCGTACGAGGCGGCGCGGACCCGGGCAGCGCTGGGCGAGGCGTACCTCGCCGCGGGCGACCGGGAGGCAGCCGCCACCGAGCTGAGCGCAGCGGCAGCCACGTTCGAGCGCCTCGGCGCCGTGCCGGAAGCGGCACGGGCGACGGCCCTCCAGCGTCGTTCAGAGGCTCCGGCAGCAGCCTCCGGTCCTGCCCGCCGGGCGGTACGCACCTTCATGTTCACCGACATCGTGCGTTCCACCAACCTCATCGAGGCGATCGGCGACGAGGCGTGGGGCCGGCTCCTGTCCTGGCACGACGACACGATCCGCGGACTGCTCCGTGAGCATGGTGGCCAGGAAGTCCACCACGCCGGCGACGGCTTCTTCGTCGCCTTTTCATCGGCCGATGGCGCTCTGGTCTGCGCGCTGGCGATCCGAAGGCGGCTCCGTGAGCATCGGCAGCTTCAAGGGTTCGCCCCGTCGGTCCGCATCGGTCTGCACATCGCCGAGGCGCTCGAGACCCCGACCGGCTATGAGGGACGCGGCGTGCATATCGCCGCTCGCATCGCCGCCCTGGGCGGCCCGGACGAGATCCTGGTCAGCCGCGACGTCCTGGATGCCAGCGATCGCCCGCCCGAACACGGAGACCTGCGACTGGAACGCCTGCGCGGGATCGCCGCGCCGGTGGAGTTGGCTGCGCTCGACTGAGCCGGTGGTCGGGCCGCTCAGCCGTCAGCCCGGGACGTCAGTGGCCGGCGTCAGGATCCAGATCGCGCACCCGCCGCGCGAGTTCGGAGAGGACGACGCGACGCACCTCGGGCATCTCGTCCATCAGCGCGTGGAAGTCGCGATGGCCCACGACCAGCAGGCGCGACGGAGCGGTGAGCGTCACTGTGGCGGTTCGGCGTCCCTCCTCCAGGATCGCGATCTCGCCCAGGATGTCGCCGTTGGTGCGCTCCGAAAGCAACCGGCCATCCCGCTCGACGCGCGCGCTCCCTTTCATGATGACGAACGCCTCGCTGCCGGTATCACCCTGTCGCATGAGGACTCGTCCCTCGGGCAGGTCGACCTGGTCAGTGAGCTGGCCCAGGCGCTCCAGCTCGCGACGGCCCAGGCCGGCGAAGAGCGGGATGGATCTCAGCAGCTCGATCTTCTCGTCGCGCGCCACGGGCCACTCCTCGGTACGTCTTCCGTTGGTGGCGAGCATAGCGTCAAAGCCGGAGTTCGCCTCGCGTACAGGCCATCATGGCGACCGGCGCGGTATCATCCGCCGCGTCCGCCCGTAGCTCAGTGGATCAGAGCGACTGACTTCGGATCAGTAGGTCGGGGGTTCGAATCCCTCCGGGCGGGCCAACATCCCGAGCACAGGCGATCCAGGAGCGTGGCGGTCGCGACGCCCTCGCTGGCGTCAGACCTCGACCGGGACCGGATACACCTCGGTGGCCGGATGGCCGGTCCGCTCGTGGATCCGCTTCACGGCCTCGGCGTCTGGTGCCTCGGAAATACACCAGACCATGCCCGACTCGGGGTCAGCCCAGGCGCGCTGGAAATCGACACCCTCTTCCCCCTGGATGTCGAGGTCGGCCTGGTGGGCGGCCTGTAGCGCCTCAGGCGTGACACCGTGCATACCGTGGTGAACGTCCATGAACTTCGGCATCGAATCCTCCTGTAGGTGGCCCCAGCGTTGACGATGATACCGCCAGATCCGCCGGGTACAGCGTCCACTGGGTGGAGACGCTCACACGGTACGGGACGCGTCCAGCCCCCGGCGACCAATGCGCGCGGGTCAAGCCTCGCTCACGCAGCCGACGCGATGTGGTCGGTCGACCCGATGGTCACCGCCTCGTCCGTGGCGGCGCCCGCGTCCATGCGACGGAGCCGCAGGACCTGGCGGACGTCGAAGAGCCGGTGCATCGTCTGGTCGCCCGACCCGAACAGTGTCTCGACGGTCTTGAGCGG
>JANOTJ010000250.1:0-2023 GCA_031416295.1 Chloroflexota bacterium | reverse complement strand
TATCATTCGGCGGCGGGGTGGAGCAGCGGCAGCTCGTCGGGCTCATAACCCGAAGGTCACTGGTTCGAATCCAGTCCCCGCAACCAGCGCCTTTTCCTTGAACCCCGGGTCCCGACCAACCCGGGGTTCTTCCTTGCCCGCGGCGTGGCTGCGTCCGCGTTGCGCGAAAAGGTGCACGTCGTACCATCCTCGTGGAACGTGAGGTGCCCGCGATGCAGATCCCCAAGCCGACGGACGAAGACAAGGCCCGATTCCGGCAATTGGTCCCGGACGATCCACGCGTCAAGATCAAGCCGATGTTCGGCAACCTCGGCGCCTTCGTGAACGGACACATGTTCATGGGCCTGTTGGGCTCTGATATCGGCGTGAAGCTGGCGTCAGCCGATGCCGAGCGGCTGAGCGCGATCGATGGAGCGGGTCCGTTCGGCCCCTCGGGCCGCCCGATGGGCGGCTATGTCTCGCTGCCGTCGTCGATGGCCGGGTCTGGCGAAGGGCGACGCTGGGTGGCGCTCGCGCTGGACAACGTCGGGGCGTTCCCATCAAAGACCGTCAAGCGCTGACTCAGGGCGCGAGGCGCTGCCAGTCCGCGGAGATGGTTGCCGGCCCCGGTACGACGCGTGTCGCGCCCGTCAGCGGATCGGCGAGCAATCGTTGTAGCGGTCGCGTGCCACTGGTATCGGTCAGGAGGCCGATCAGTGCCGTGTCGTCCGGGGACCACCGCCATAGCGTGGCGCACCTGCCGTCGACACCGGCCGGTGGGCACGTCAGCTCAACGCCGAGCCCGGAACCATCGACGGGGACGACCGCGAACCGGTGATCCTCGACTCCGTCGCGAAGGAAGACCCGCGTGATGAAGAGCCTGGTGCCGTCGTTGGAGAAGTCGAGCCTGCCGGCATTGGTGCCGTCCGCGATGGTGTCCGGATGCGTGTCGACCAGGACGTCGCTGGTACCGTCCGCAGCGATGACGTGGGTCCGTGAGGTGTTGTTCTCCGCGAAGGGATCGTAGATCCCGTACGCGATCCGCGACCCATCCGGGGACCATGTCGCGTGGTAGATGTCCGCCTTGAGCGCCGGCGCGACGATCGTGCGGACGGCCCCGCTGACTGCATCGATGGCGTAGATGCCCCGATAGGCCTGGCCATGCTCGCGGCCGACGAGCATGATCTCGCTGCCATCGGGTCGATACTCCGGCCCGCTCGCCTCGACCGCCATCTCCGGATCGATGAACCGGGGCGGACTCAGCCCATCAACGGCGGCGATGACGATCCTCGCCCCGCCGTTGACCCGTGTCATCGCGACGATGGAGTGCCCGTTCGGCGAGAAGCCATAGAACCCGAGGTCGGCGAGCGGCTCGGGAGTGACCTGGCCGATCGCGCTGCCATCGGCACGGGCGACGATCAGAGTGCCGAGCGGCGCGCCGGCCCCCGCTTTCCGCTGGAAGACGAGACGAGTCCCGTCGCGCGAAAACACCGGGCCGTCGTCAGACTCGGGGCCAGTCACCACCGCCCTCGTCACTCCGGTCACGGGATCCAGGGTGAAGATGTCGCCTTCGACGGCGTAGGCGATGAGGCCGTTCGCGGCCGGGCCAAACGGCGCGGGCAGGCGCGTCTGCGCGCCGACGAAGACCGCCAGTGCGGCCGCAGCCAACAGTGCGATCAGGGCCAGCAAGCCGAGCTGGCGCAACGGGAATGCCGCGGTCGGGACTCGCGTGGTCACGATGTCCATGGGGAGCCACCTTTCAGGGAACGTCCAGGCCGGCCGCTGGCGGCGCTGCGCCGTGGTCGAGAGGACGTCTTCGATGTAGTCGGGGTATGGGCCCATCGCCAGGTCACCAAGGATCTGGGGCAGGTCGCGCTCCAGGCGACGTTCGGTCGTCATGCGAGCTACCCTCCGTGGACTGGTGCGGGGGCCGTGGTCGTGGGCTCGGCGCCGATCGCGATGCGCATCGCCCCCAGGGCGCGATGGAGCCGCGATTTGACCGTGCCGACCGGGATGCCCAGGGTTACCGCGACATCGGTCAGCG
>JANOTJ010000249.1:0-2652 GCA_031416295.1 Chloroflexota bacterium | reverse complement strand
CCTGGCCGATGATGACGACATCGCCGCCGGCGGCTCGATAGTCCGCGAGCTCGGCCCGCAACCGTGCCGCACGGTCCATGCCGCACGAACAGCCGAAATGACGCCAGAACAGGAGCAGGACCGGTCGATCGCTCCACAGGGAGGACAGCGATGTCGGTCGGCCCTCGTGGTCGGGCAGGATCGCGCCCGGGGCGAGGTCGCCGAGCTGGGGCGGCAGGGAGGTCCAGCGGAGCCTCGTGGGTCCGGCCTCCCAGCCCGCCTTCCAGCGCGCCTCGGCGGCGTCCGTCAGTTCTTCGATGGTGGCACTCATGCGTGCGGCACTCCCTCCAGCGCGGCCGAGAGCTGCGGGTCGTGCTCGCGCTTGTGGCCATAGAGCTGGTAGATGACGAGGTCGTCCAGGGAGTAGTCGGCGCCGTACCAGGGGATGGTGCCGAGCTCCCGCCAGCGCTCCGCCGGGATGCGCTCCGCGTGGGCCATGAGCCGCGTATGAGCGGACGCGAACTCCTCGAGCACCTGCTCGATGGGCCAGTCCGCGCGGATCGCGGCCTGATCGTCGTTGAAGGTCTCGGTATCGGCGGACAGGAGGTCGCTGGCCGGTGCTTCGTCCACGAAGGTCGCGAGCACGTCGGCCATGCGCACCTCGAAGGCACTCAGGTGCCCCAGCAGATCCTTGGCGGTCCACACCCCGAGGGCGACCCGCGACCAGTCTTCGGGCCGATACCGTCGGGCGGTCTCCATGACCATGTCCTGCCCATAGCGCATCACGTCGAGGACCTGCATCGTGCCTCCAGTTGCCATCCATCCGGGAGGGCCAAGGATATCGCGGATACCGGCCCGAGACGACGAGAGCGGGGCCCAGGACGGCGTACGGGTCGGCCTTCCCGTACGATGGCCCGCGTGACCCGCCAGTTTATCCCAGCCGAGATCCTCGATCGCGCGCACGCTCGCGCTGCCGCCCGGGCGGCCCAGGACTGGCCCGAGGCTGACCGGCTGCGCGGCGAGATCGAGGCCGCCGGCTGGAAGATCGTGGATCGGGGCACGGCCTTCGGCCTGACCGCGGCTGTTCCGCCCGATCTCGCCGACGGCGACGTCGTGCGCTACGGAGCGAGCGTGAGTGTGCCCTCGCGCCTCGGAGATCCGGCGACCGGGCCGGCCACGGTCGTGCTCATCGCCACCGACTGGCCCGACGACCTCGACCGTGCGCTCCAGGGACTGCGCGATCACGCCCCGGCCGGGACCAGCGTGGTCGTCGTGGCAGATGCGCCGTCCGTGGCCCAGACCGAGGCGCTCGATGGGCCTGACCGGCCGGAGATCGTGTGGACCAGGGAGCGCCTCGGATACGGCGCCGCGACGAACATCGGGCTGCGCCGCGTCTCGGGTGACGTCGTGATCCTTCTCGACACGAGTCTCGAGCCGAGCGGCGACTTCGTGACCCCCCTCGTCGCCGCCCTCGACGACCCGACGGTCGCGGTCGTGGGCGGGTGGGGCATCACATCGGGCGACCTGCGTCGCTTCGACGACGCGCCGGTCGGGGACGTGGACGCCATCGAGGGCTACTGCCAGGCCTTCCGCCGCGCCGATTTCGCCGCACGCGGCCCGCTCGACGAGCGCTTCCGCTTCTACCGCAACCTCGACATCTGGTGGAGCCTCGCGCTCCGCGACGAGGGCCCGGAGGCAACCCCGCGGCGCGCGGTCCGGCTCGATGGCCTGCCCATCGTCCGACACCAGCACCGCGGATGGGCGAGCGTGAGCGACGAAGAGCGCGAACGACAGTCGAAGCGCAACTTCTACCGGATCATCGACCGGTTCGGGACGCGACTGGACCTGCTGGTCAGTCCGGCGGCCGCCGGGCGAGAGAGCGACTGACGTGGATCCCGCGTCGCCAGGACCCGACCTCATCTCGAAGCTCGCCGAGACCCTGGGGATCGCGATCGTCATCCAGGCCGTCGACGTCGCGGACGACGGCGCCACCAGCATCGAAGTGAGCTTCCTGGCCGGCCTGGCGCAGACGACCGTGAGCGTCCGGGCCGGTTCGGAGGAAGAGGCCTGGAGAAAACTCGGCGCCGCCGCGATCTCCTGGCGGAAGTCCGATCAGCAGCACATCACGATGTGGCCCGGCGGCGGGTAGCGAACGATCGGGTAGCGCACGATCGGGACAGGGACGACCTCGTCAGCGGCGGCGAACGGTAGAGCCCGCGGGGCCGTCGACGATGTGCCAGCCAGCCGATGCGACGGCATCGCGCAGGGTATCGGCACGCTCGAAATCGCGGGCGGCTCGGGCCCAATCTCGTTCCGCGACCAGCCGCTCGATCTCCGCGGGTACGTCGTCCTCCGCGGCCACGTCGTCCGAATGTGCCCAGGTCCGATGGAGGTCAAGGCCAAGGACCGCGTCCGCGTCCAGGATGAGCCAGCGCCGCTCGTCATCGGGGACGTCGGCACGGAGCATCTCGCGAACGATCGCGAGGGCGACGGGCAGGTCCAGGTCGTCATCGAGGGCCGCGCAGAACCGGCGCTGGAGCGCGGCCCCGGCGGGCGACAGGGGAGCACTCGGGGCATGCGCCCGATCGGGCCCTGCCGCCTCCACGGGGAGTGGCGTCGTCGGCCGGTCGCCGGCGGGGTCCGCAGCGATGACCAGCGGTGGCGCCCACGGCC
>JANOTJ010000248.1:0-10616 GCA_031416295.1 Chloroflexota bacterium | reverse complement strand
CGCCGACCGCATCCAGGACATCACGGCCCTCCTCGCGCTGGCACACCCTGGCCTGCGTCCGACGTTCGTGTCCCCGCAGGCGATGCGTTCCCTGGAGCCGGCGCTGGCGCCGGACGTCGCGGCCTGCCGTCTCGCCATCGGTTACCCGGTGCCGCCCGCTGCGGCAACCGCAGCCTATGCGGCCTGGGCCGTGACGCTCGGGGTGCAGATGCGCATCGGCATGGCGGCGCGGCCGTGGCTGGGCCACGGCACGACCCTGGGCGTGACCCTCGACGACGGGACCCGGGTGGCGGCGTCCGACGTTGTCGTCGCCGCGGGGCCATGGAGTCCTGCCCTGGTCGATCCGGGTGGGGCGTGGCGTCCGATCCGGTCCCTGTGGGGAGTCGTCGTCGAGATCGGCCTGGCCACCCCGCCGGGTCATGTCCTCGAGGAGGCAGAGACGGACATCGAGCCATCGGCGACCGACGATCCGGGCACGCACGCGTTCAGCCTCGTGACGGCCGACGGACGGAGCAGCCTCGGCTCCACGTTCCTGCCTGACGAACCGGATCCGGAGACCGAGCTCCCGGCGATCCTCGCTCGAGCTCGTACCTATCTGCCTGGGCTTGATGAGGCGTGGGTCGGCGCGTACCGTGCCTGCGCGCGACCGCTCAGCCTCGATGGCCGACCGCTCGTCGGCCGGGTGCCCGGCTCCGCCGGGCTGTGGATCGCTGCCGGTCACGGACCGTGGGGCATCTCGACCGGTCCAGCCGCAGGTCCGCTGTTGGTCGCGATGCTGGACGACGCCTCCGCGGCGGACCCTGTCCCGGCCGGGGCCCTGAGCCCGGACCTGCTGGCGGCCCTCGACCCAGCCCGGTTCGGCGAGATCCATCCCGCCTGAGCGGTCAGCGCCAGCTCTCGGCGTCGAAGAGGTAGAACGTCGCCTCGGCCCACCGTTCGCGGGCGCGCTCGAGGCGCTCGCTGAGCGCTGGCCCAAATCGAGGTTGCGCCAACGCCCGCCGACCCTCGATCGCGAGATCGACGGCGAAGCTCGGCCAGGGCGAGTCGGGCGCGGTCCGTTCGGAGATATGCCGGTCGGGCGCCACGAAGCGCGGGCGGACGCCCTCGATGCGCGCCTGGATGGCATAGCCGCTCATGGTGCCGACGAGGGTACGCCTCCGCGCGCCGCTGGGCTATCCTGCGCCGCGCGGCTATCCTCCGACATGTGGATAGCGAGGCCAAGCGCTACGGCGCCCAGAGCATGACCAGCCCGTTGCGCCAGGTTCTCGTCAAGCGGCCGGGTGAGGCCTTCGGGCGTGCCCACGAGGTCCCCGAGCACGGGTTCCTCGGGCCGGTCGATCTGGACGTCGCGCAGCGCGAGCACGCGGCCTTCGTGGACGTGCTGGCGTCGCTCGGACCGACCGTCCATGTCCTGGACCACGAGCCGGTGACTGATCCGGACCTCGTCTACACCTTTGATCCCTTGCTGGTCACCGACGCCGGGGCCATCCCGCTCCGACCGGGCAAACCCAATCGCGAGGAAGAACCGGCGATCCTTGAGGCCTGGATGGAGAGCGCCGGGATCCCGACCGCCGGGCGCATCGAGGCGCCCGGCACGATCGAAGGCGGGGACACGTTCTGGCTCCGGCCAGACCTGTTCTGTATCGGCCGGACCTTGCGCACGAACGGCAGCGGCGTCGACCAGCTCAAGCGCCTCATCGGGGGCGATGTCCGCGTCTTCGACGTGCCCTACTGGAAGGGTCCGGCCGAGCTCATCCACCTGATGAGCGTCATCTCGCCGGTCGCCGAGGATCTCGCGGTCGTGTTCCTGCCCTTGCTGCCGGTCGGCCTGTGGGAGCTCCTTGGCGACATGGATGTCCGCCTGGTGACCGTGCCCGAGGAGGAGTTCCCGACGCTCGGCTGCAACGTCCTTGCGGTCAGGCCCGGGGTCGTGATCATGGCCGAGGGCAATCCGGTCACGGCCGCGGCGCTCGCATCTCTGGGCTGTGAGGTGCACACGTACCCCGCGACCCAGATCGGGGTCAATGGCTCGGGCGGGCCGACGTGCATGACCAGGCCCATCCTCCGTGACTGATCGTGACGCCCTGGCGATCGACTCGCAGGCGATGCTGGACGACCTGCGCGCGCTCATCAGGATCCCGTCCATCACGGGCTCCGAAGAGCGCGTCGCGACCTGGGCAGCCGACGCCCTGCGCGACCTCGGGATGACCGTGACGGTCATTCGGCCCGACCTCGACACGCATCGCGCCGACCCTGACTGGCCGGGCGAGGAGATGGCCCGTGCGTCGCTGCCGGTCGTGATCGGCCGGGCGGGTGCGACAAGCGAGCCGCGGATGATCCTTTCCGGCCACCTGGACGTCGTCCCGGTCGGCGACCCGGGCCGGTGGACGGTGGATCCGTGGGGTGCCGAGGTCCGCGCCGGCGCGATGTACGGCCGCGGTGCCTGCGACATGAAGGGCGGTGTCGCCTCGATCCTCGCTGCCGTCCGTGCCCTCCGCGACGCGGGCGTGCTGGACCATCTCGACGGCGAGCTGATGGTCGTCCTCGTGCCATCGGAGGAGGACGGTGGCCAGGGCACGCTCGCCGCGATCCGGGCCGGCGCGATGGCCGATCTCGCGGTCATCACGGAGCCGACGAACCTCGATGTCGTCGTCGCCCATGCCGGGGCGATCACCTTTCGGCTCACCGTTCCGGGCCGTGCCGCCCACGCCTCGCAACGACGCGAGGGCGTGTCGGCGCTTGACAACCTGTTCACCCTCACGCAGGCCCTGGAGGCCGACGAGACACGGCGCAATGCCGCCGAGACGGATCCGCTGATGACCGCGATCGGACTGCCGTATCCAACGATCATCGGGATCGTCTCAGGCGGGGAGTGGGCGTCGACCGTGCTCGATCGGATCGTCGTCGACGGCCGCTACGGCGTCCGCCTGGGCCAGTCGGCTGCAGATGCCGAGGCCGAATTGCGCGCCACGGTCGCGGCCGCCTGTGACGCAGATCCGTTCCTGCGCGACCATCCCGCGACGATCGAGATCACCGGCGGGCGGTTCGGCTCAGCGCGTGTGCCGGCCGATCACGAGCTGCCCGTGGGCCTCGCGGACGCGGCCGAGGCCGTGCTTGGCCGACGGCCCGCGCTCCTCGGCGAGCCGTATGGCGCGGACATGCAGATGTTCGTCAACGTTGGCGGGACGCCCTGCGTCATGTTCGGGCCCGGCGACGTCAAGGTCGCCCACAGCGCGGACGAACATGTCCCCCTCGACGAGGTGGAGGCCTGCGCCCGGGTGCTCGCGGCGTGGGTCAGCCGGGAGCTTGGAGTGGTCTGAGCGCATCGCGCCGGGCGAGGACGAGGGCGACCGGGACGATGACCGTAGCGGCCCCGAGGAGGCCCAGGGTCGCGTACCCGGCGGCGGCGACCACCACCCCGGAGCCGAGGCTCGCCGCTGCGGCGGAACTCCAGATCAATGCCTCGGAGGCGCCCTGGAGGCGCGTGCGCTCCTCGAGCGACAGGCCCGTCGTCAGCAGGACCGAGCCCGCAACGAACCCAAGATTCCAGCCGTAGCCCAGGAGGAACAGGGCAAGGAAGAGGAGTGCGCCGCCGTCCGGGGGCGCCGCAGCCGCCAGGATCGCGGCGAACCCGGTCACGATGAACCCGACGACGATGACCGGGACGCTGCCGTAGCGGTCCGTGAGTCGTCCCGAGATCGGGGACAGCCCGAACATCCCGAAGGTGTGGCCGCTGATGACCAGACCCACGGCGGCAAGGTCGTGTCCGTGATCCGTCATATGCAGCGGCGTCATCGTCATGATCAGGACCATGACGACCTGGCCCGTCACCAGGGCGACCAGGGCGACGGGCACGTTGGGGCGGGCCAGGATGGACGCCAGCGAGACACGGGCGCTTCGACCGCCGGCGTCCAGGGAGCGCACCTCGTCGTCGGCCAGGTCGAACGGATCGGGGCGCAGCGCGACGAGGCACAGGATCAGGGCAGCGCCCACGAACAGGATGGGCACGAGATACGGCCCCGCGAGGACGGGCAGCCCGAGGCTCTTGGCGACGGCGCCGGCGGGCGCCACGAGGTTGGGGCCGATGACGGCGCCGATCGTCGATCCCCAGACGACCACGCCGATGGCCGACGCACGACGCTTCGCGGGGTACAAGTCAGCGGCCGCATAGCGTGCGAGCTGGTTCGCTGCATTGCCGAAGCCGACGAGGAAGGTTCCGGCGAGCAACAGGCCCAACGATCCGGCGACGACGGCGACGGTTGCCAAGAGCCCCCCGACGACGCCGGTCAGGTACCCGGTCGCGAGCCCGACTCGGCGCCCCCGGCGACCCATCACGAAGGTCAGGACGACCGCCCCCAACGCAGCCCCGAGCACGACCGCGGCACCCGGTGCGCCGCTCAGCTCGGCACTGCCCGCCAAATCGCGGGCGACGATGGTCGCCACGGTGACGGCCCCGATGTACCCGGTACTGCCCAGCGCCACACTCCCGACGAGGGCCCAGACCGTGCGTCGGCGCAGGCGCTCGAGCTCATGGGGAGGGCGCTTGCCGGACGTGCGCATCGGGCGCCGATGATCGTCAACCGGGTCCTCGTTCAATCGCCGGCCGCATGCTCGACGAACGCGCACAGCGCCGATACCGCGTGCATCTGGTCCGGAGTGCGACAGCCTGCCTCCAGGAGTCTCGGCGACGCGACGACGATCGCCAGCGCCCGTGCGCGGGAGACCGCCACGTTGAGCCGATTGCGTGAATACAGGAAGCCCATGTCGCGCGGCGCGTCCTCGCGGCTCGAGCTCGCCATGGAGTAGATGGCGACCGCGCCCTCCCGCCCCTGGAACTTGTCCACCGTCCCGACGTTGCCGCGCTGCCCGATCGTCCGCAGCAGCGCGGCCTGGATCTCGGCGACCTGGGCGTTGTACGGCGCGACGACGATGACATCGTCCACGGTGATGTCGCGAACTTCGCCGTCGGCATCGGTCCACGGCCGGCCGACCAACGACCCTACGAGCGCGGCCACGACGTCGGCCTCCTCACGCGAGCGGGGCCCGTTGCCACGATGGTCGACGGGCACCCAGCGAACCCCGGCTCCGGTCACGGCCCGGTCGAGGCCGTCCACCCGCTGGACCGCGGTCGTCGGATGGGCTGTGAGCCGCCCGTCGTAGAACGTGTCCGAGATATAGGCATTGATCGACGGGTGGAGCCGGCGGGTCACGTCAAGGAACAGGCCCCGATCGGGCGGGACGGTGATGGCGTCGCCGACCAGGTACTTCAGCGTGGAGCCGCTGGCCCCATCCGGATGGACGCCCTGCGACACCATCGGCAGCTGGTTCGGGTCGCCAACGAGCACGATCGACTTCGCGGCGGTCCCCATCGCCACGACGTTCGCCGCGGACATCTGTCCGGCCTCGTCCACGACAAGGACACCGATGCGACCGTCGAGTTCGTCGCGGCAGAAGGCCCACGCCGTGCCCGCGACGATGTCCACCCGGCCCTCGTCCAGCGCGGCGGCGACGTCTCCGGCACTCGCCAGGGTCACGAATGGCAGGTGTGCGGCATGGCCGTCCGCGTCCGATGCACGTTGAAGGACCCGTGGCGCCCGTTGCGTCCGTCGATCGGTCGCGAGCGCCTCGCCCACGGCTTCGAGCAGATTGCTGATGGTCTTGTGGGACTGGGCCGTGATGCCGACGACCTGGCCGTTCGCGACCAGGTCCAGGATCATCCGCGCGGCCGTCCACGTCTTGCCCGTTCCGGGCGGCCCTTGGATGGGCAGGACCGATTCGTCGAGGTCCGGGCCGATGCGGATCGCCGCAGCGGCGGCCTCCTCGTCGGGCATCGCGAGGGTCCCGGACGCCCCTGGCACCGAGCGCAGCCTCGGCGGGCGGCGAAGGATCAGGTCGCGCACCGCACGATAGGGCCCGTCGCCGTCCAGGCCATGCGCAAGCACGGCGTCGGCGACGCGCAGCATCGCCTGCTTCTGGCCGGACATGTTGAGCGGCGATGGGCCGATAAGGGCGACCGGGTGCTCCCAGCCGGCAGCGCGCTTGCGGAGGACGATGGTCCCGGCGTTGTCGTCGAGCCCATCGATGGTGCCGGCGCTGTCGCCGGTCGCCGCATCGATCACGGCCTTGCCGACCGAGAAGTCGTGGTCCTGGGGCTCGAACCGGTAACGACGCCGAGTCATCCCGCGCGCCTGCGACTCCTCGTCCAGGAAGACGAGACCGCCGATCGCGTCGCGCTCACCGACCAGTTCCTCGACCGTCATGTCCTGGAGCTCGAACCAGCGCCACCACTGCGATTTCTCCTCCCGACGGTGCCAGTCGAGCATGTCGGCGAGGACCTTCAACGCATCGGCGCCCGCCGCGTCGTCGGTTTCCTCGGCACGTGCCTTGAGGGCCGCCTCGCGTTCGCCGACGGCGGCCATCCACGCCGACACGGCCTCGTTCGGCGCTCCACTCTCCAATGTCGGCCGCGCCCAGTCGAGAGCCGGCCAGCGCTCCATCGCCTGCGCACGCCAGTCCTCGAGCCAGGCCCGCAGCAGGTACGTGGAGACACAGTCGTCGCGGTTGTAGTCGGCGATCCCGTCGAGGATCGTCTGGTCGCGCTCCCGCAACCACCGCTCGAATTCGACGACGCTGAACCCGGCTTCCGTCACGGGCCCCTCGCGGACGGGCATGTACTCCTTCTCGACCTGCTTGAGCGAGTACGACTCCACCGATCCGCGGATTCCCTGGCGGACGACGTTCAGGAGATCCACGAGCACGTCGCCGCGGAGCAGCCGGTCGACTTCGTCGGCACCCACCCGGTGTCGAGCCATGAGGCGCTTGATGGCGCCCGACTCGTAGCCGCCGTAGTGGTAGACGTGCATCTCCGGGTGGGCGTCGAGGCGCTCCGTGACCAGCCGGAGAAAGGCGAGGAAGGCCTCGCGCTCCTGGTCCTGGTCGGTCCCCCAGATGGCGTGGTACACGGGCTTGCCAGCCAGCTCCTCCACGACGCCGAGGAGGTACTCGAGACCGGCCTCGGTCGCCCATGGGTCGGCCTCGATGTCGAAGAAGAGGTCCCACGGCGAGGGTTCCGGAAGCGCCGCGAGGCCCTTGCCGGGATCCGTCGGGTCTGGCGGGATGAGCTCCCAGAGCGATTCGCCGGTCCGCAGCTTGTGCAACTGGACCCGCGCCTGTTCTCGAAGCCGGGCGCGCCGGCCATCGCGCATGTCCTTGACGACGGCATCGAGCGGCCGTGTCGCGACCGCGGTCAGGGTGGTGGCCCCGGCCTGCTCGAAGCGCTCGGTGTCCAGGCGCGACAGCCCGGCCACGAGCGATGGGTGGTCATCACTGCGCCGGCGCTCGATGCAGGTCGGGAACCAGGTGCACACCCGACAGTGGTCCACGGGATCCGGGTAGGTCCCGTCGGCGCCGTCCACGCCCGCGGCGACGCGTGCCTCGAAGCGGGCCTTGACGTAGCGGAAGTACGGCGCGAAGTCAGCGCTGCGATAGGGATGGCTGATGCCGTCCCCGGTGATGACCGAGAGCGTCTCCGGCGCGATCCCCTGGAGTTGCTCGAGCAGGGCCGCGTACACGCACATCTGGAGGATCGCGCCACCCTTCACGGAGCGGGCGAGTTTCGTGTCCGCGATGTCGTAGCTCCAATCGCCGAGACCCGGCGACGGACGATCGTCACGCTTGAACAGGAAGTCCGCATGACCGCGCCAGCGGCCGTCGAAGAACGTGGCCTGGAAGATCACATCGGCGCCGGAGCGCATCGCCTCCAGTGTTAGCGCCTGAGCCGCCCGCAGGTCGTCGGGCGTGTGCAGGTCGCCCTTCTCGATCTCCACGACTCGCAGGCCCTGGGCGCGCAGCCGGTCGAGGTAGGCCGCCTCGTGCAGGTCGCCTTTCTCCTGGAGGAGCTGGATGGTCGGATCGTCCTTGCGGTTCGGCCGCTCCCAGCGACCGGCGATCCGACCGAGCTCCAGCGTCGAAAGGTGATCGCACGCGAGGAATCCGACGAGATCGGTAGCACTGAGGAGGACCGTCCCGTCCTTGGCGAGTTGCACGCCTGAACCATAGCCGGACGACGCGACAGCTCGCCTGTCACGGCGCCGCGCTCGGTCAGTGCACTCGCGGGGTGTAGGCGCAGATCGGACAGGTCAGGATGGCGGTGGTCGGATCGGCCTCGAGGAAACTCGGGCAGCCGTTGGTCCGACAGAACGTCCGGGTCTCTCCGGCGGCGTAGGCGCTGTGCGTTCGCCGGCGAAGGCGGCGCATGGAACTGGCTCGGCCAACGACGGCCGAGGTGGTGGAACGAGTCATCATGAGTGGGTACTGATCGCTTTCTCGCTGCGCCTCGAGATGGCGTTGTGGGCCATCGGCTGCAGCTCTACTACTGGTTCCGCTCGGGACGGCCGGTGTTCGGGGCCGGAGCGGGTGGTGGACCGGTGCTGGGCGGGAGCGTCCGTGAAACGTGACGCTCGACCGTGACCATGACGTGGTCCGTTGACCCAACGATGATGGGGGCGCACCGCCAATCCGTCAAGCGGCCTTCCGCAAGGCCCGCCGGGTGGGTAGGATGGAGTCGTTGCGAGCGGTCCGACAGGGGCGCCGAACGAGAGGGAGGTCAGGGCACCCATGAGCGGACCCGCACCAGTAGCAGCAGCCGGCGTACCGGAGGCCGATTTCGTCTACGCCGATGTCCCCAATCGGGCCATCGCCTACATCATCGATTCGATCATCCTCGTGATCGGGATCGTCATCGTCGGCGTGATCCTCACGACCGTCGGTCTCGGGATAACGTCGTTCGTCGGTGCCATCGTCCTGGGGATCATCGGGCTTGCGCTGAGCGCGGCCTACTTCGTCTACACCTGGACCACGATGCGGGCGACCGTCGGGATGCAGCTCCTGGGCATGCAGGTCGGCAACGCCGGAGACGGCGCGACGCTGACCCAGGACCAGGCGATCCGGCGCTGGCTCGCCATCAGCGCCCCGAGCATCCTCGCCCAGGCGCTCCAGCCCCTTGCCATCATCGGTGTGCTGGTCTCCGTGGCCGCACTCGGCTGGTTGATCTACCTCATCTACACCACCGCGCAGAGCCCGACCAAGCAGGGCTGGCACGACGTCTTTGCCAAGACGATGGTGGTCAAGGCCGCGAAGGTCGCCAAGTAGGTCGGCTGACCGTCAGCCCGGGGGATAGCCGGTGATCCGGCGGATCTCCCGGTACAGCGGCCGGAGCCGCTCGTACATCGGCCGGTAGACGTGATGGTACAGCTCGTCATAGCGCGCATGGGCGACGGGGTCCGGTTCTCGGGCCCCGCCGATGTGCACCATCGACGCCACGGCCGACGGGATGTCCGCGTGGATGCCCAGGCCGACCGCGGCATCGATGGCCGCCCCAAGGCCGGACGCCTCGTGCGTGTGGGCACGCTCGACCGGCAGGCCGAAGATGTCCGCGGTCAGCTGTACGGCGGCCGGACTCTGTGAACCGCCGCCGGCGATGCGCAGGACCCGGGGAGCGACCTTCGTCCGCCGCGCGGTCCGTTCCAGGCCATCGCGCAGCGCGTAGGCGAGTCCCTCGAGGATCGAGCGGTAGACGTGCGCCCTGGTGTGGACGTCGCCGAAGCCGATGATCGCGCCCTTCGCCTCGGCGCCCGGGATGCGCACGCCCGGTGACCAGTAGGGCTGGAGCATCAGGCCCATCGAGCCCGCGGGGACCGAGGCCACGAGTTCGTCCAGGAGCACCTCCACGGCGACGTTGGCCGCGGCGGCACGCGCGACGTCGGCCGCCGCGAACTCGCGTTTGAACCACTCCACCATCCAATAGCCGCGATAGATCTGGATCTCGAGCGACCACGCCCCGGGGATCGCGGCCGGGAACGGCGGGATGAGCGGGATCGCCTCCACGTAGCGGGTCATGGTCGTGTTCACGGTCGCGGCCGTACCGAACGAGATCGCCGGCGTCGCCGGGTGGATGGCGCCTGAGCCCAGGACTTCGCATGCCTTGTCGGCCGCCGCGGCGATGACCGGCAGACCCGCCGGCAGGCCGGTCGCCGCGGCGGCGGCGGCCGAGACCTCGCCGAGGGGCGCCGTGGGCGCGACGAGTTCGGGCAGCCATGTTGGATCGACCGGCGCCACGGTCCAGCGCCAGTCGCCGGGCGCCGCCCAGCGGAAGGTCTTGTAGTCGAAGGGCAGGTAGCCGACCTGGGCCGCCGCAGAATCCACGAATCGGCCGGTCAGGCGGTGCAGGAGGTACCCGGATAGCAGCAGGTAGTGGCGGGTCGCGCGCCACGTCTCTGGCTCATTGGCGCGCAGCCAGTTGGCCTCGCAGGCGGCGGCGAAGCCATCGATGGTGTCGCGCAGGCCGAGCGCCCGGAAGCCGAGCGCGGTGATGCCGCCGACCCCGCCGAGCGGCGGCAGGCCGTCGGTGCGCCGATCGTCCAGCCAGATCATGGCCGGGCGCAGCGCCTGTCCGTCGTCGTCGGTCACCACGACCGTGCCGCGCTGCGTCGTGATGGCCACGCCCGCCAGCGAATCGCGACGGACCGCCGGATCGGCGAGCACGCGCCTCGTCGCCTCGACAAGGGCGTTCCAGTGCACGTTCGGGTCCTGCTCCGCCCAGCCCGGCCTCGGCGAGA